>CAZLDF010000088.1:0-5770 GCA_964558095.1 uncultured Isosphaeraceae bacterium
CTTCGAGCGAAAACCCCCGGTGAAAGAGGATTGCCGGATTCCGCACCCAGAAAGGGTGCACGAGTGATTGGAGGCCTTCACCGGCGCGAGGTCGGCTTCCGTCCATCATCCGTCGAATGAACTGAGAAGCGCATGGCGAAAACAGCAAACAATCCGGTGGCGCACCGTCGTTCACTTCGTGAGTGGATCATCTTCGGCCTCCTCGGATTGTGGGTGATCGCCGAGGTCGTCGTTGGCGTTGGCATGCGAAACGCCCAGGTTGTCACCACGGGAATGCTGACGATCGCGCTGATCGTCGCCGCGGTGAACGCAGCGATTGTCGTCAGCGCGTTCGTGATGCGAAACGTCGCCGCGGCGCTCCTGGGCACGATGCTGCTGGTTTCCGGCGGTCTGGTCGGGGCGGGGCTGATTGAATCCAACATTCTGCTCATCGGGTTTGGATTGACCGGACTGGTCGTCACCGGCGCCGCGGCCGTCACCTCGGTCGCCGCCGCGCACCCGCGCCCGGCCGCATCGGGCGCGGCGCAAACCACCACCGATCATCTGCTGCAGCTCATCTACGAGCACAGCATGCTTTCGGACAACGCCAAGCGCGTGCTCTTTCGCGAACGCGAGCTGCAGCTTCTGCGACACGCGATCGAAGCGGACATCGAGCACGGCGACTACAACGCGGGCCTCACGCTCTGCGACGACCTCATGAATCTCTTCGGCCGGCGCCAGGAAGCCGAGGCGTACCGCGGCCGCATCCTCGAGGCGCGGCGCGTGCAGTACGAATCGCAGGTGCACGCGGCGCTTTCGCACTTCGACGACATTCTCGCATCGCGCGACTGGGCCGCCGCCCATCACGAAGCCGCCAGGCTGAAGCGGCTGTTCCCAGACGCCCCGGCCGTGCAGGAGATCGATCAGCGCATCCTGGCGGCGCGCGACCAGCACAAGGCTGAACTGGAGCGCCAATTCCTCGAAGCAGCCGAGCGCGAAGACGTCCCGCACGCGATGGACTTGCTGCGCCAGCTCGATCGCTACATGTCGCGCGAGGAGGCGTCGCGGTTGTCGCAGACGGCGCAGAACATCGTCGCCCAGCATCGCGAGCACCTTTCCACGCAGTTCAAGATGGCGGTGAGCGAACACCGGTGGCGCGATGCGCTGCAGGCCGGCGACGCCATTTCTCGCGAATTCCCCAACTCGAAGATGGCCGATGAAGTGCGCTCGATGGTCGAAGTGCTGCGGATCAGAGCGCAGCAATCGGCGCCCTCGGCCGGCGCGGCGCGATGACCGGGCGTCCGCTACCATGATCCGCCAGATGCGCCAGATGCCCCTGCGACAATTCGAGAGCAGGCCGTCGTCGTCAACCGTGCGCCGAGCCGCATGGACGATCGTCCGGGCGGCTCGTCGCGCCGCGTGCGTGGTCCTGCTTGGCGCCGCCATGATTCATGGGGCCGGTTGCGAGACGATCGCGGACGACGTGTCGGAGTTTGCGGGCTCGTTCGCGGCCCCCTCGCCGTCGGAGGCGGGCCGCTGGATGACGGACCTCTATGATGACGATCAGCGCCGCCGAGGAACGCTGTTGATCGCCAACTCGCCGTTCGGCAACGCGCCGGCGCACCTGGCGTGGTATCGCGACCGCGTGATCGAGGAGGACGATCCGCTCGTGCTGGCGGCCTTGGTGAGCGCGCTTGGCCGCCACGGCGCGCCCGACGACGCGCTGCTCATCGCGCCGAAGCTGACGCACGCGTCCGAGCACGTGAAGTGGCAAGCGGCCAAGGCGCTGCAGCGACTGCACAACCCGGCGGTGGTATCGGACCTTCTGAAGGTGGTGCGCGACGAGTCCGAGAACGTCGATGTGCGCGTGGCGGCGGCCGATGCGCTGGGCCAGTACCCACAGGACCGCGTGTTCCACGCGCTGCTGCGCTGCCTGGACGATCGTGAGCTTTCGGTGAACATGGCGGCGAAATCATCGCTGCGCACGCTGACGGGGCGCGATTTGGGATACGAAGCGCGGAGCTGGCTCAATTGGTATCGGCCGCTCGTCGATGCCCACGATGATGCGTTCGCCGATCGACAGGACTATTTCTACCCGACCTACGGGCGCGAGCTTTCGTGGCTGGAAAAGCTGGCGTTCTGGAACCCACGGACATTCGAGCAGCCCGCGCCACCGGCCGGCCTGCAAAGCTCGTCCATGCGCCGCACGTACGATGCGACCGACGGCGAAGGCGGCTTCGGGGCCGCGTCGGATAGCAGCGGAAATCCCTGACGTCCTGGAGGTGAGGACGTGAGCGGCACATCCGCGGCGGCGACGATGCGCGCGATCGTCTTCGCAGAGGGACGACTCGCGATGCAGCCCAGACAGCCCGCGCCAAGCCCCGCTGACGGTTGGGCGATCGTCCGGCCTCGCAAGGTCGGCGTCTGCGCGACCGACGTCGAACTTTGCCGCGGCCTGATGAACTTCACGGGAATTCCCGGGCGCGAATTCGTCGGCGTCGTCGAGTCGATGAACGAAGGGGGGGGGGGGACAGACGGAAGCGAACTCGTCGGCAAGCGAGTGGTCGGGTCGCCCAACACGTTCTGCGGCTCGTGCGGGCTGTGCCGCCGCGGCCTGCGGCAGCACTGCCGACAGCGGTTGACGCTTGGGATGCGCGGCCTGGACGGCTGCTTCGCCGATCGCTTCACGTTGCCGGCGGCGAACCTCGTCCCGCTGCCCGACGACGTCGATGACGACCACGGCGTGTTCGCGTGCGCCGTGTCCAGCGCCATCCACGCCAACCAGCAGCTCACCATCACCGGCAAGCCCTACATCACCGTGCTTGGCGACGGACCGCTCGGTTTGCTGACGGTCCAGGTGCTGGCGAAGCTCAATGCCTCCGTCCGCCTGATCGGCCGCTACAGCGAAAAGCTCGCGCTGTGCGAAAAGTGGGGCATCAAGCACCGCCACGTCGATGACATCGGCCGGCGGGCCGATCAGGACGTCGTCGTCGATTGCACCGGCTCGACCGAAGGCCTGCAATTGGCGATGCAGCTCGTGCGCCCGCGGGGCAAGATTCTCCTCAAGTCGCTCACCGCTACGCAGCAGAACGCGCGCTGGCCGATCGACCTGACGCCCCTGGTGCGCAATGAGATCGAACTCATCGGCTCGCAGTTCGGCCCGATCGACGAAGCGGTGAACATGCTTCGACGCATGGAAATCGACGTCGTGAGCTTGATCGGCCGGCGCATGAAACTCGACGACGGCCCGGCGGTGTTCCACGCCGCCGCACAGCCCGGCGCGCTGAAGGTGATTGTCGAAGTCTGATCTCTGACGCCTCGCCGCTTGCGGCTTAGCGCGCCCGGACGCATCGGAGCCCCGCGACACCGATTACAATCGCGGCCTTGAGCGAGAAAGACCCGAAGCAACTGGAGCCGATCGAACCGCAGCAGCGCGCCGAGCCGGTCAGCGCCGTCAATCCGGAAGATCCGCCGGTGCCCGCGATCGCCGTCGAGGAGGCCGCGGCTGAACTCGACGCCGAAGGCGTCATCCGCTCCGGCAAGCTCGCGGGCAAGAGCATGTGGGCGGCGATCTGGATCCTCGCGATCCCTGTGCTCGTGCAGCAGACGATGGCGGCGATGCTCGGGCTGTTCGATAAGTTCATCGCCGGCAGCCTGCCGCGGGAGATCGTCGTGCCCGCGCTCGACGGGTTGGGAATCGCGTCGTACATCGGTTGGTTCGTCGGCATCGCGATGACGGGGCTGGGCATCGGCGGACAGGCGATCATCGCGCGGGCGATCGGCGCGGGAACCGTCGGCGAGGCCGAGCACGCGCTGGGCAACTCCATCAGTGTCAGCGTTGTCTGGGGCGCGATTGTCGGCGTGTTCATGTGGTACAGCGCCCCCCCACTGGCGGAACTGTGCAAGCTGCACGAGGAGGCCGCCCGATATTGCGTGCAGTACATCCGCGTGCTCGCGATTTCAATGCCGCTGTGCGGGATCATGATGGTGGGTTCGATGTGCCTGCACGGCGCGGGCGAGACGACCAAGCCCTCGCTGATCGCGGTCGCCATCAACGTCGTCAACGTGGTGGCGTCATGGGTACTTTCGGGAGCGGATGTGCGCGTCGGCTCTCAGACTGTCATCGACGGAGCGGGCGCTCCGCAGTCGATCGCGAGCGTCATCGAGAATCCGTTCGCGTTCGATCTGCATGTGATCGGGATCGCGATGGGCACGGCGCTGAGCTACGGCGTCGGGGCGCTCTTGACACTGTGGGTGCTCCATCGCGGCGTCAAAGACCTCAAGCTGCGCGCGCATCATGTGCGCCCGCGATGGGCCATGTCGCGGCGGCTGGTGATGATCGGCGTGCCGTCGTTCTGCGAAGGCATCTCGATGTGGGCGGTCAACCTGTTTGTGTTGCAGTTCATCGGGCAGATCGGGCAGATGCAGGCGGCGCGGGGGGGCAGCGACGCGGGCCTGCAAGGCGCGCACGTCATCGCGGTGCAGTGGGAGTCCATGAGCTTTCTGCCCGGATTCGCGATCGGGACCGCCGCCGGCGCTCTCGCTGGGCAATACCTGGGCGCTGGCAGCACGCGCCTGGCGATGCGCGCCATCCTCATCTGCACCATCATCGGCGCTGCGATCATGGGCGCCGTCGGGTTCGTGTTCATGTTCGCCGGCGAAACCCTCACCGCGATCATCAGCGACGAAGACGTGTTCCTCGAACACGTGCCCAACCTGCTGTTCATCTGCGGCACGATCCAGATCTTCTTCGCCATCACCATGGTCGTGCGCCAGGGCCTGCGCGGCGTCGGCGACACCAAGTGGGCGTTCATCATCACGACCGTCTCAAGCTATGGCGTGCGCCTGCCCGCGGCCTGGCTGCTCGGCGTACACCTGGGTTATGGCATCGAGGGAATCTGGGTCGCACTGTGCGGCGAACTCGTCGTGCGCTCGATCCTCTTCTCCGCGCGCCTCTTCCACGGCGGATGGAAGCGGCTGGAAGTGTGATCTTCGCAATTCTCCCCCATCCGGAGAGCGATTGGAGCAGATCGCAGTAAGGCGCTATAGGTGTTCCGGTTTCACGACGATTCCAGCCGAAATGTTCTCCTCATCAGGTACGGAAGTCGCATGTGAAACTCAATCGGGGCAAGGCGTCGCGCTATGAATTCGTCAGGCGTTGTCTGACCGAGCATAGACCACAGGAGAGAGCGCCATGATCCGCAAACTGCCATCGGGCGAGTACCGCCTGTATTCCCGAAAGAAAGACCCTCGCACCGGCAAGCGCCGCAACCTCGGCACATTCAAGACGCGCGCCGCCGCCAAAAAACACGAACGCGCGATCCAATTCTTCAAGCGAGCGGGGTGAGACTCGGCGGCACGGGCGCGCCGACTGTGGCCCGTGCGCAACCGCCTGGCCGCAGCGCGTCTCGGGCCGCGGGAGTGTGGCGGCTCGGAGAGCCGCGGTACCAAGCTTCGGATCGGAGAGCCGTGGTGCCAAGATGCTGCTCGGAGCATTGTGGTGCCGGGACTCACGACGCGGAGCGTCGTGGTACCGGGGAAAGCGGGCGAGGAGGATCGAACTCCCGACATTCAGCTTGGGAAGCTGACGTTCTACCGCTGAACTACGCCCGCACAGAATCTCGTGATGACGCGGTCATTGTACCACGCGCGGCAACCCCCGGGGCGGGCGACAAGGCGCAAGAAAAAGCCGCGGGCACGGGGCCCGCGGCTTGGTCTTCACATCAAGTTTCCCGCCGGCCGAAAGCTCGTGCGTCGGCCGGTCGAAGGGGTTCTATCAGGGGTTGCAGGA
>CAZLDF010000089.1:0-3153 GCA_964558095.1 uncultured Isosphaeraceae bacterium
AGATCATGTGCGGCATCGGCGGCATATTCCGACGCGATGGCGGGACTATCCCCGATTCGTGGCTCAACATCATCGATGCCCGCATCGCCCACCGCGGGCCGGACGGCGCGGGCGTCTTCCGCGATCGCGTCGAAGTCGAAACCGATGAGGGCGAACTCAGCGCGATCGAGATTGCGCTCGTGCATCGCCGATTGTCGATCATCGACATCGACGGCGGCGATCAGCCCATGATTTCCGAAGCCGGCCGCGATGGGGGGCGAGATGGGGGGGGCGATGCGGGCATCGATGATGTTGAGCCACGAATCGGGGATAGTCCCGCCATCGCGTCGGAATATGCCGCCGATGCCGCACATGATCTGTGAAGGGTAGCGGACGGGGAGAGTAGGGACGAAGGGGTCGCGTCGGTGTGACGCCTACACGGATGAAAGAATCGCCGTCCAAACGAACAGATTAGCTGCAATTCCTATTGCGGCGGTGATTGGCAGCGCTGTGGCCAAGATCCACACAGCCATCGGCGCCGAACGTCGCCACCAAACAAGCCACCCAATCGACAATAGACTGGCTACGAGGGCAACGAGCCACAGAATAATGAACGCCTCCGCGACCCTGTGTGGTGGGGTTTTCAGTTCGAGAAACGGACCAACCGCAAACACATTGAACAAGATGAGTGATCCTGTGAGCACAATGCTCGCGGCAAAAAATGCTCTGTTGGCAAAAGTCCAACACGAAGACAATCGAGCGGAGCGCGAATACGACGTGCCACACTCCGGACATCGTCCCGATGTGTTGCGATGGCCGTGCAAGCTATAGCCACACTTTTCGCAGTTCATGGTTCTTGAGTTCGTAGGCTGGGCACCGCCCACCCTTCTTGTGAGGGACATTCACCGTACCGCCCGGCAGGGATTCTGTCATTTGGCGGGTGGCCCCGCGCCGCCCCGCTGCACTGCTCGGGCGACTGCCGTCCCCCCTGCGATCCCCCAACAAAAGGCAGAATGAGATCGCACCCAATTGGGGGGGGCGACTGACCTGATAAGGTCGGTGAGGTCGACTCGGCGCAGCGAGAACCATGCGAGCACGCCGGCGACTCGGTCCTGTGTAAGATTCACGCCGGATGGATGTGACGGCTCTTCAATGCTTCGACTCTCGCACGCCACGGGCGAGTTTCAGGACCGGGGAGCCGCATGCCCGTGCCGCGTGATCGGAGATTTCCAGTTTCGGTTCGGTGTCCGCCATGGCGATGGGAGAGGGATCAGACGCCGAACGGCTGCGCCACTGCCTTTTCTTCCTCGTCCACTTCGACGCTGATGTGCAGTTCTTCAAGCTGCGCGGGATCGACCGGTCCCGGGGCGCCGCTCATCAGGTCCTGGCCCGACTGTGTCTTGGGGAATGCGATGACATCGCGGATGTTGTCCGTGCCGCACAGAAGCATCACGAGCCGGTCGAGCCCGAAGGCGATCCCGCCGTGGGGCGGCGCGCCATAGCGCAAAGCCTGCAGCAGGAAGCCGAACTTGACCCTCGCGTCCTCGTCGGTCAAGCCGAGCAAACGGAAGATCGCCGCCTGCACTTCGCGGTCGTGGATTCGGATCGACCCGCCGCCGATCTCCGAGCCGTTGCAGACGCAGTCATAGGCTGCGGAGATGCAGCCGCCGGGGTCGGATTCGAGGCAGGAAATCTGATCGGGCATGGGGGAAGTGAAGGGATGGTGCATCGCCGCCCATCTGCCCCCCCCTTGCGCGTCCCACTCGAACATGGGGAAATCGACGACCCACAGGAACTTCCACTGCGACTTGTCGATCAGGTCGAGGTCGCGCGCGACTTTCAGGCGCAGCTCGCCGAGCGTCTTGCTGACGATTGACCACGTGTCGGCAGCGAAGAGCACCGTGTCGCCGACGTTCAGATTGAGTTTCTGCTTCAGTTCGTCCGCGACGGCGGGGGGGGCGAGGAACTTGGCGATGCCGGTCTCGAAACCCGCTGCGGCGAGCTTGACGACGGGCACGCCGCCCGCGCCGAAGGTCTTGACCCATTCGCTGTAACCGTCGGTGAGTTTGCGCGTGAGCTTCTCCGCGCCCCCGCCGCCGGGCACGACGAAGCACTTCACGCAGCCCGTCTTCTTCGCAAGAGCATCCTTGAACACGCGGAAGTCGGTTTGCTTCGCGATGTCGGAAATGTCGTGCAGCTTCAGGCCGAAGCGCAGGTCGGGCTTGTCGCTGCCGTAGTTGTTCATCGCGTCGTAATAGGACATCGTGGGAATCTCGCCGATGTCGATTCCCAGGGCTTGCTTCCACAAGCGCTGCACGAAGCCCGTCATCGTCGCGATAACGTCGTCGCGATTGACGAAGCTCATCTCAAGATCGATCTGCGTGAACTCCGCCTGGCGGTCGGCGCGCGGGTCCTCGTCGCGGAAGCAGCGGACGATCTGCATGTAGCGGTCGCACCCGGCGACCATCAGAATCTGCTTGAAAATCTGCGGGCTCTGCGGCAGCGCGTACCACAGGCCGGGATACATCCGCGAAGGCACGATGTAGTCGCGCGCGCCTTCGGGCGTCGTCTTGATGAGGCACGGCGTCTCAACCTCGATGAACCCCTGGCTCGCGAAGTAATCGCGCGTGATCCGCGTCACCTCGAACCGCTTCTGCAGAATCTCCTGCATCCGCGGCCGGCGCAGATCGATGTAGCGATACTCCAGCCGCTTCTCCTCGCCGATCTTCTGCGCTTCGTATTCATCGGGAAGAATCGGCGGGGTGTCGGTCTTGTTCAGGACTTCCAGTTCCTCGCCCACGACTTCGATGTCGCCCGTGGCAAGCTTGGGATTGGGGTCGCCCTCGCGCACGCGCACCTTGCCGCGCACCGCGATGACGTCCTCGCGGCGGAGTTGGTCGGCATCGTCCAACAGCTTCGCCTCCACGTCCTCGCGATTGAACACGATCTGCACCAACCCCGTGCGGTCGCGCAGGTCGATGAAGATCAGCCCCGTGCCGTGATCGCGGTAGGTGTTGACCCACCCGGCAAGGATGACGGTCTGGCCGACGGGCTCGGCCCGAAGTTCGCCGCACATGTGCGTGCGCTTGAGCATCGAAGAGGTTCCCGGTGAAAGGCTGGCGCGGCGTTCCAGTGAGGTTCCCTCCGCGCAAGGCGGAGCATCGTATCTGATCG
>CAZLDF010000090.1:0-6290 GCA_964558095.1 uncultured Isosphaeraceae bacterium
CGGCGCTCGACTGATCGAGGCCTTCCATCAATTCGTTCGCTTCGGCTGGGGACCGAACCCATACGAGAACGAGCCCTGGCGGCCGCAGTGGGCGCTGCTGCCGATCGCAGCGCTCGCCGCCGCCGCGTATGCGTGTTTCCGCCCGCGCATTCGAGGAATCTGCGGCGTGCTGGTCGTCGTCCTGATCGCACAAGTGCTCTTCTGGCTCTTCTTCACGCACATCAAGTCGCGATTCATGCTGCCGGCGATCGTGCCCATGTCGGTCATCGTCGCGATCGCAACATCGGACGCACTCGCGATGATTCGCGGCCGATGGGCCTCGCCACTGGTGGCGCTGGCGCTTGTTGCGCATGCCTGTCTGCCCGTGTGGGTCTTCCTGCGCGAGCGCAACGGCCAGCCCGCGGCCGCCCTCGGCGCGACCGAGCTGTTCCGCGGCGACGTGCATCAGCGATCGCTCAATCAAACGGGCTTGAACGATGCGGAGCTCGCCGCGCTTCGCAACGGTGCGCCGATGTCATTCTGGATCAATCACGTTTTGAGCGCCGACGCACGGATTCTCAGCATCGGCGAAGCCGCCCCGTTCTACCTGCGAACCGATGTGCACTATCAGACAACCTGGGATCGCGGGCCGATGTCGCGCCTTATGCGCCAGTTCCCCGACGATCCGGCCGCCTGGCGAAGTGAGCTTGCGCAGCAGTACACGCACCTGCTCGTCGATCCCGTCATGCTCCGCGTTTGGGAGCGATCGGGCTGGAACGATCCGCTGATCACCTCCGATCGCGTCGTTCGGTTCGCCGACGGGCACGCGCGACTGATCCACATCGACCAGCACTCATCCGCGCGGCTGTATGAACTCGATGTCGATGAGTGAGTGAGCGACCGATCGGTCGATCGACGGATCATTCCGTTAGGCGCGCTCGACTTCACGATTCCGGGAAGATGTCTTCGACTGCCAAACGCTCGATCGCCCGTTGGATGCGAACCGCGAGTTCATCGACGGGCCACTCGCCGACCTTCGCTTGGCCTTCATCGCGAAGCTCTTGCAGGAGCGAGGCCGCCTCGACGAGCGCCGCCTCGCGCTCGGCCGGTGGAACCTGCCGATCCTCTCCAACTTCGACGAGCGCCATGAGCCGCTCGTGTCGCAGATCGACAGCCGGGTCCGCGGGCACGGGGGGGGCAGGGGACGCTTCCGCCGCAGCTTCGCCCAGCGGCGTCATCGAATCATCATCAATCGTCATCCCATCGGAATCCGCACCTGCCGCCGAATCCGACGAACCCGCCCCATCCTGTTCAGCGACTGGCGGCTTTGCGCGCGAACCGTCCCCCCCCTTATCCCCCCCCTCATTGGCGCCGATCGCGCTCGTCGAGCCATCCGATTCGCCGCCTCCGCCGCCGCCCCCTCCGGTCACCGCGATGCCGATCACCGCGCCGATTACGATCACGACGCCCAGCGCGATCATCATCACGCGCGTCGTCCGCTGCTGCTGCGCCAGCCGGCGCTGCAGCGAACGAATCTGCACGTTCTCCGAGCGCTCATCACGCCGCGGCGAGCTCACCACGGCCTGCTGCGCGACCGCGCCCGCGGCCGCCGGCGCCGCAACGGTTTTCGATTTCTGCCGGGCGGGCCTGATTGCGGGGGTCGTCCTCGCCGGCGCCGTCGCCAGTGACGATGCGCCGCCTGACGCCGCACCGCCCGCATAAGCACCGGTCCCCATCGCCGCCGCGGCGCCGGCCTGCGTCTCTCGCCGCAGCTCCTCATCCGTCGCGAAGCTCGAGATGCGGCCGCTCTCGACCGGTTCGTGCCAGGCGGCCCGCGGCACGCTGGCGAAGGTGTCGGGCGCTTCCCGTTCGCCCTCTGCCGTCTCCTCCCACGGCAGGGGGCGAATCTCCGGCAAACCCAGATAGTTGCGGTCCAGATACGCCCCGAACGGCACGCCGCACGAGTGACATCCGTGATCGCCCGGATCGACCGACGCATCGCAATGATGGCAATAGCCCAGCAGGTGCGCCACGCCCGGCACGTGCCGCGCGACGCTCCAGAACTGCTTCGTGGTCGGGCCGCGGAGAATCGTGTACTTCGTCACCTGTCCCCGCTCGATCATCTTTCGCAGCGTCTCATAGCTGCATCCGGGCTGGAACGGCCGGCGCGGAATTCGCACGAACCACGGCCCCATCGCGTTGTGCGTCGCCTGGCGGCTGAGCGGCTCGAACAGCCCGCCGCACGCCCCGCAGCGATCGGCCTGCGCCTGCGTTTCCCCGCAATACGGACAAATGATGACTTTGCTTTGGGCCATGGACCAGTGCCGCGACTTGACAGCGACCTCGCGCGGGTATTGGCTGGTGGGCATGCCTGTCTATCGAGCCGCCCAACCGCCCGCATTACGCGTTCTGCTGATAACTACCCTGATGCTATACGCCTGTTCGCCTGCCGGGGATTCCCGGCCGGACATGCAAACATCTTCACGAACGCCCTCGCGATCGCTCGTCTCCGAACAAAGCATCGAGCCCCTGCCGCCCGCGACGGTCATCGACGCCCGACCCGCCGCGCTCCTCAACGGCCGCACCATCACCTGGAGCGAACTGCGCCCGGTCCTCGCGGAGTTCGCCGGCGGCGTCGCGATCGAAGAGGTCGTCCTCGAACGGCAGCTCCGCGTCGCGCTCGCCGACGAGTCCATCATCATCACCGACGACGATGTCGAAGCCGAGCGGCGTTTGCTCGAAGAATCGCTCAGCGACGATCGCGACCTCGCTGTGCGCCTGGTTCAGGAGCTGCGCAACCGCCAGGGGCTTGGCGAGCACCGATTTCGCGGGCTGCTGTGGCGCAACGCCGCCCTTCGCGCGCTCGTGCGCGGGCACGTCCACGTCAGCGAGGAAGCGATCGCGCGCCTGCAGGAAATCCTCCATGGCGAAAAACGCATCGCGCGCCTCATCACCCAGCGCACCCTCGCCGAGGCGTACCGCGCCATGAACCGCGTCGTCATGGGCGAGCAGTTCATCGACGTCGCCGTCGATCTTTCCACCGACGCCAGCGCGCCCCGCGGCGGGCTGCTGGAACCCATCGGCCGCGACGACCCCGCCTATCCCCAGGCGATCCGCGACGCCCTCTGGTCGCTTCGTCTGGGCGAGCTTTCCCCCCCTATCCTGCTCGACGATCAGTACGCGATTCTCAAGCTGGAACGAGTCGTCCCCGCGCGCGACGACGCGACGCTTGCATCCTCGCGGCCCGAACTCGAACGGCTGACCCGCATCAACCAGGAGCGCCTGCTCATGGACGAGCTGGCCCGCCGCATGCTCGACGAAGCCGCGATCACGATCTACGACGACGCGCTCGCGGAAAGCTGGCGCACGCATCGCGGCGCAACGGTCCGATGACACGTTGAAACGCCTCGGAGACTCGTGCCCCGGGACGATTCGGCCACACCCGACCTTCGTTGCACGGTCGCACCGGACTCCGATCGCCTCGGCGATCTGCGTCCCCGTGGCGCCGACGCTCTTCGCTTCCTTTGCGAGTTTGCGAAGTCGCATGTTGATTCACGACGCCGCGGCGATCGCCGGCGCCGATGCGCGCACGCCTTTCGTCAATCGCTTGACGAGCACCGCGAGCAGCGTGTCCGCTTCAAGGAAGTTGGGCGGCGGGCGGAAGAAGACTTCCGCCAATCCCTGCGCGCTGGGCTGGCCCACAAGGCGCAGCGAGCCCTCCACGCCGCGCATGTGCTCCTCCAGCTTCAAGGGATCGGGCGTCCTGAAGATGATGTCGAACTCGTGTCTGCGGACGGACTTGATTCCCATGTTCGCCGAGGCGATGCGCACCTGCGCCAGGCGGATGAGGCGCTGACCGGTGTTGGGCAGTTCGCCGTAGGCGCTGACGATGTCGCGCTCGACCGCTTCGAGTTCTTCCAGTGTCGTGGCCCGGCCGATCCGCCGGTATGCGTCCATCCGCCTCTGGTCGCTGGGAATGTACGCGGGCGGGAGCACGCCGGTGATCTGCAAATCGACGACGGTGTCGATGACCGCGACGGGCTTCTCGTTCCGCAGGTCGCGCACCGCCTGCTCGAGCAATTGGCAATACATCTCGTAACCCACCACCGCGATGTGTCCGGACTGCTCGGGCCCCAGCAGATTGCCCGCGCCGCGGATTTCGAGGTCGCGCAGCGCGATCTTGAACCCCGCGCCCAGCATCGAGAACGCTTCCAGCGCGCGCAGCCGCTTCATCGCCGCTTCCGTCACCGTCTTGTCCGGCGACAACAACAAATAGCAATACGCCCGATGCTTGTAGCGCCCCACCCGGCCGCGAAGTTGGTGCAGCTCGGCCAGGCCGAACATGTGCGCGTCGTTGACGAACATGGTGTTGGCGCGCGGGATGTCGATGCCCGATTCGATGATCGTCGTACAGACCAGAATGTCCGCCTGGCCTCGCATGAACGTGAGCATGACGCTTTCGAGTTCGCGCGATGACATCTGGCCGTGGCCGATGATCACCTTCGCGCTCGGCGCGAGCTTCCGCACCTCGTCGGCGACCGACTGGATGTTATGAATCCGGTTGTGGACGAAGAAGATCTGGCCTTCGCGAGCGAGCTCCCGATCGATCGCCTGCTGAATGCGCTTGCGATCGTAGGGCATGACCTCGGTGACGATGGCGCGGCGATCGAGCGGCGCGGTCGTCAGCGAGCTGATGTCGCGCAGCCCGAGCATCGCCATGTGCAGCGTGCGCGGAATCGGGGTGGCGCTGAGCGTCAGCACGTCGGCTTCGGTCCGCAACTGCAAGAGCCGGTGCTTGTGCTCCACGCCGAAGCGCTGCTCCTCATCGACCACGACCAGGCCAAGGTCGCCGAAGCGCACGTCCTTGCTGAGCAGCCGATGCGTTCCGATGATGATGTCGATCTGGCCCTTCTTCGCCGCATCGATCACTTTCTGCTGTTCGCCGGCGGTCTTGAAGCGGCTGATCGACTCGACGCGGAACGGATAATCGGCGAAGCGCTCGCGAAACGTGCGCTCATGCTGCTCGGCGAGCACCGTCGTGGGCACGAGCACCGCGACCTGCTTGCCGAACTCCGCCGCTTTGAACGCCGCTCGAATCGCGACTTCCGTCTTGCCGAAGCCCACGTCGCCGCAGATCAGCCGATCCATCGGGCGGTCTTTCGTCATGTCGCGCTTCACGGCGTCGATCGCCGCGATCTGGTCTTCGGTCTCTTCGTACGGAAACTCCGCTTCGAATTCGCGCTGCCAGGGCGTGTCATTGGGATAGCGAATGCCGGGCATGGATTCGCGCACCGCCTGCATGCGCAGCATTTCCGCAGCGAGGTCGCGCACGGCTTCGCCTACGGCGTCTTTCTGAGTCTGCCACCGTCGCCCGCCGACGTGCGAAAGCTCAGGATTGCCGGTGAACGCGCCGATGTATTTCTGCACCAGCTCGATGTGCGCGACCGGGACGTTGATCTTGGTCGCCTTGGCGAACTCGATCGTGAGGAACTCCTCCGGCGCTTGTCCCCCCAACCGCCCCGCCCCCGCTTTGCCCCCCCCTTCCGACGACTGGATGGTGCGCAGGCCCAGGAACCTGCCGATGCCGTGGTCGCGGTGCACCACGTAATCGCCCGGCGCGAGATCGAGGAACGTGTCGAGCGACCGCGTGCTCGCGAGTCGTTGCGCTCGCCGCCGCGTCTGATAGCGGTGCAGCAATTCGTGATACGGCACGAGCGCAATGCGCTTCTCGATGGGCCCGTGCGACTGCGTCCAGATGAAACCGCGATGCAGATACTGCTCGATGACCGCGACGGGCGAACGATTCGGTTCCGCCACGTCGAGCAGTTCCTTCATGCGGCTGACTTCGCCCGCGTTCTGGCACAGCACGATCGCGTCGTGCGTCTGGGCGAGTTCGACGAGTTCGACGACGGCGCCGGCGGCCGATTCGGCGAACGTCGGCAGCGGCGAGACGGGCAGGCGCAGCGCCTCGCCGCGACGGCCTGCGCTCGAAAGCTGGTTCAGCTCCAGCACGGCGTGCGAATGACGATGCGCCGCCTTGAAGACTTCGGTGTGCGGCGAGATGCCGCGCGCGTCCGATACGCGATCGAAATAGCTTCGCCCCTGCTCAGTCAGTTCGCGGATCTCTTCGAGAATCGTGACGAGCCCCGTCGGCGCCAGCGACAGCAGCGACACCCCATCATCCGCCCGCTGCATCGTCTCGAACGACGCAGCAACGATCTCGACGCCGCTCAGGCGCCGATCGGACCCCATCGTGCCAAGATCGACGGCGTTGATGGCTTCGACCTCGTCGCCGAAGAGATCGATGCGGC
>CAZLDF010000091.1:0-5676 GCA_964558095.1 uncultured Isosphaeraceae bacterium
CGCGTCGATGGCGCGCTGATGCGCGGCCGATCGGCGCTCGCTCGCCTCGCTCTGCGACGGCGCTCGCTCGCCGCGGATCGCTGGCGATTGCTGCACTTGCATCAGCGCGAAGTTCCCTCGCGCATCCTCGCACGAAAGGATCAGCCAACGGTCGCCGTCACGAAAGAGCTTCGGCTGAATCTGCACGCCGGGTCGTTGCTCACTGCGTTTCCCGACGCGCGCGTCGTCGTCGCGATTCGCCATCCCGCCGCTCAGATCGCGTCGATCATCAGGCAGTTCGAGCGCGGCTCGCTGGGCGAGCTGCGCCAATCGCTGCCGGCGCTCCTCCAAAGACTGCACGGCGACGAACGACTGCACGCGTTTCGCGACGCGGCAATGGCGTTGCGCGCAGCCGACGATCTGCCTGCATTGCTCAGCGTCTGGTGGCTTCTGAACTATCACGCGCTGCTTACGACTGTGCAGAACCACAAAGCCCCGCTGTTCATCGCGTGTCACCAGGCGTTCGCCGCCCAGCCGTGGACCATGACTCGGCGGCTGATGGACTTCGTCGATCTTGACGGCGGCGAAGCGACCACTCAGGCGTTTCTCGACTGGTGTACCACCGGCGACGACGCCGAATCCCCCATCGGAATGCGCCGAGCGTTCAGCTCCGACGCTCCGCCAGCGCTGAATCGAGCTTCGACGCAACTGCTACCTCGCGTGCGGGAGGTTATCGATCTCGTCGGCCGCGAAATGACTTTGAATTGGCGTCTGAACGACTATCTTCGCTCGGCGGGTCTCATCGCCTCGCCAGACCGATTGCAGTTCGCTGCGGCATGAACGGCGCCGTGCACCGTGATTTCTGACATGAACCTCACGCAGGGAAGTCTTCGACAGGCCGCGGTGCGCGGCGCGTTGTGGCTGGGCGCCGGCTCGGCCGCGACGACCATCGCGCACATGCTCCAGCTTGTCGTACTCGCGCGGCTGCTCGACGCCCGCGACTTCGGACTCATGGGCATGGCGCTCGTGATCGTCGGGTTCAGCCGGGCGTTCGCAGACGGCGGGTTCAGCAACGCCGTGATCGCCCGCAGCGCCACGACAGCGCAGCTTTCGAGCCTCTACTGGTGCAACCTCATTGCGGGCGCGATCGTGTTCGGGGTCGTCTGGGCGGCCACTCCGCTGGCGACGGCGTTCTTCGGAGAAGCCCAGCTCAACTCAATCCTCCCGTTGACGGCGATCTCGTTCATCATCCTGCCCATCGGTCAGCAGATGCGCGTGCTGCTGCAGCGCGAGCTTGCGTTCGGCAAGCTGTCGATGATCGAGTCGGCCGCCGCCGGGGCGGGCGCGATCGCCTCGATCGCCGCGGCCGTGTGCGACTGGGGCG
The DNA here is from genome assembly GCA_964558095.1 of uncultured Isosphaeraceae bacterium. Taxonomy (GTDB): domain Bacteria; phylum Planctomycetota; class Phycisphaerae; order Phycisphaerales; family SM1A02; genus CAZLDF01. The sequence goes on from CAZLDF010000091.1 coordinate 1,364, forward strand.
TCTTCGCGCTGGTGTGGGGCCACCTGACTCGCAGCGCCGTCGAATCGTCTCTGCTGCTCGGCGCGGGCTGGAAACAATGGCGGCCGCAGCTTCGGCTGCGACTAGCCGACGTGCGGCCATTCGTCGATTTCGGGCTGTATCAGATGGGCGAGCGTTGCGTCAACCAGCTCGCCGCCAACATGGACTACATCATCATCGGCCGGATGATCGGCGCCGAGGCGCTTGGCGTCTATCGCGTGGCGTATCAGCTCGTCGTGCAGCCGCTGGTGAAGATCAATCCGCTGGTGACGCGCGTGGCGTTTCCTGTGCTCGCGCTTCGCCGCGGAGACCACACGGCGCTTCGCGCCGGCTACGCAGGGATGTTGCGAATGCTGTCCCTGGCGGTGCTGCCCGCGATGGCGGGCCTGGCGATCACCGCGCCGCAGCTCGTGCCCGCGGCGCTTGGCTCGCAGTGGGAAGCCGCGACGCCGCTCGTGCAGGTGCTGTGCGTCCTGGGCGCGATGAAAACGCTGAACAACCCGATCGGCCCGCTGCTGCTGGCCAAGGATCGCGCGGACCTTGGCTTTCGCTGGAACGTCGCGACGCTCGTGGTCAACACGATCGTCCTGACGGCTGCGGCGAGTTGGGGCGTGATGGCGGTCGCCGGCGCCTATGCGGTGCTGAGCGTGGTGTATTTCGCCGTCTTGGGCGCCGTCGCGCTGCCGCGGTTGATCGGCCTGTCGGTCGGCCGACAGTGGGCCGCGCTGAGCGGGGCCTTCGCCGCGACGAGCGTCATGGCGGCGTCGGTCTGGCTCTTCACGCAGGCGGCGCGCGATGCGTTCACGCACGCGTCGTCGCTGCTCGCTCAGCAGATCGCCATCGGCGTCGTCGTGTACGTGCTGGCGCTCGCGCTCATCCACGGCCGCGAACTCCTCGCCATGTGGCGCGCCGTGCGTCCAGCACGACATCGCGCGTTACACGCAGCGCCGCACACTCAAGGAGAGGCAGCCTGATGCCCGGGCTCGTCGGCATGTCGCTGAACGCGTCGGATCAGCGCGAAGCGCGCCGCGCGCAGCGCAGCGTGATGGCGATGCGCGACCTCATCATGCACGAACCGTCGTATGCGTGCGACGAGATCGCCGACGAGGCGGGCGTGTGCGCTTCGCGAGCGCACGTCAACGTCTATCAGCGCTCGCCGCAACCGCGACGAATCGGCGATTGCCGCGTGTGGATGGACGGCGTCATCAACAATCGCGACGAGGTCGCCGCCGCTCGCCGTTGGCAAGCCGCCGACGATCCGCACCTGATCGGTCTGATTGCGAGCGGCGAGAACTGGTCGGCGCTCCGTGACATCGACGGCTTCTATGCGGCGGTCGTCGCCGACGACTCGCGCCAACTTGTGCACCTCATCAGCGATCGCTTCGGCATGCGGCATCTGTACTGGGCGATCATCGGCGGCCGGCTGGTCTGGGCGAGCGAGCTGAAGGCCATGCTCGCTGCACCGTCTTTCAGCCCGCGAATCGATCGGCACGCCGTCGAGCAGTTCATGACGATCGGCTATGTGCTCAACGACTGCACGTGGTTCGAGGGCGTGAAGCTGCTCGATCCCGCGACGGTGTTGACGTGGGACGGTCGCGAGGGACGAATCGAATCATCCGCCCGGTATTGGTGGTGGGACGAGATTCAGCCGCGGCGAAGCGCACCCGACCGGCGAGCGCTCGCCGCGGAGTTGCATGAAATCTTCGAACAAGCGGTTCACCGGGCCGCGGGTCACGATGCGCGCCACGGCGTATTCCTCAGCGGCGGCCTGGACTCGCGCGCGATTCTCGCCGCCATGCCCCCGTCATGCGAGCCGATTCCACTGGTCACGTTCGGTCGCCGCGATTGCGACGACGTGCGCGTGGCGACGGAGGCGGCGCGCGTCCGGCCGTCGCGCCATCTCGTCGCCGAGCTGACCGCCCGCGATTGGCTTCTTCCGCGCTTCGCCGGCGTGTGGTGGACCGACGGCGAACTGCCGCTGTCGCACATGCACGGCATCGAAGCGCGGCGCTCGATCGCGACGCACTTGGACGTCAACCTCAGCGGGTTCGCCGGCGACGTGATTCTCGGCGGCAGCCGCCTGCCGCGCGGCGCTGATCGCAGGCACAAGACCAAGCGCGCTTACGTCGCCAGGGCCATGGGATGCGATGCGTGCATGCTCGAAGGGTTCGACGCTTTCGAAGGCCTGAACAGCACGGACTTCTACTTCCTGCACAATCGCATGCGGCGGTTGATCTACGGCGGGACGAAGCAGTCGCTGACGCTCATCGAGCGCCAGAAGCCTTTTTACGCCAACGCCGTGATCGAATTCGCCTATTCGCTGCCTGACGAAGCGCGGCGGGAGGGCTCGCTTTATCGCTCGATGCTGCTGCAGGCATATCCAGAGTTCTTCGCGCGCATTCCCTACGCGATGGAGGGTCTGCCCATCAGCGTGCCGCATACGCTGACGCGAGCACGCGCGAAGCTCCTGCGCATGATGACGAAGTGCGGCGTCGTGCCGCCGTTTGGCCATGCGACCGTCCGCCCATACGCCGATTACGCAACATGGATGAGGCAGGAACCGGCCCGCGCCATCATCGATGCGCTCCTGACGTCCGACGACGCGATGTTGGGCGAGTTCGTCGATCGTACTGAAGCGCTCGGCACGTGGACGCAGCACTTGTGGGGCGCCGATCGCACCAGTGCCGTCATGCGCCTTGTGACGCTTGAACTCTGGCTGCAGCAGGTCTTCGCGGGTCGCTATCGGTCGAGCGAGGATGTAGCGCCCATTCTCATGCGGAGCGCAGCGTGAACGAACGACCGGCGAAGTTGTCGTGCGAGTTTGTCGCCGCGCGCACGAGCGCCGCCCGATCGCCCGCGCCGCGCCTGCGCGTGCTGCACTGCGTGCCGGGCGCGTGGCTGCCCGTGACGCAGTCGTGGCTTTACGACCAGGCGCGGTTTCTGCCGCAGGACGTGCAATCGCACATTGCCTGCGATCGCGTCGAGAACGCGGCCGACTTTGGCGCCCCATCGCTGCACAGCCGCGACGCGATGGCGTGGTGGCGTCGCGGCGTGGACGCCGCGTTACGCGCCGCGCGCCTGTCGAGATCGGGTCTGCACCGATCGATCATCGCCCGTCAATGCGCTGCGGGCGGGGAGCCACTCGAAGTGCTGCACTCGCACTTCGGTCCCGAAGGTTGGCGCAACCTCGCGCTTGCGAAGCGCCGCGGCATGAAGCACGTCGTGACGTTCTATGGATACGACGTCAACTGCCTGCCGCGAGTCAACCCCAGGTGGCGCGATCGCTATCGCGAACTCTTCGCCGAGGCTGATTTGATTCTCTGCGAAGGCGAGCACATGGCTTCGTGCATTGCGACTCTGGGGTGTGAGGAACGAAAGATCCGCGTGCATCGGCTGGGCATCGACCTGGACGCCGTCGAGTTCGCGCCGCGATCGTGGACGGCCGGCGAACCGCTTCGCGCCTTGATGGCCGCGTCGTTCCGCGAGAAGAAGGGATTGTCCCTTGGCATCGAAGCGCTGGGACGACTTCGCGACGAGCTGGACCTGCGCATCACGATCATCGGCGACGCCACGGCCGCTGCGGGCAGCGCCGAGGAAAGGGAGCGCATCCTCGACGCCATCGAACGCCACAAACTCGGCGATCGCGTGCGCATGCTCGGCTTTCAGCCGCACGAGGCGCTGCGTCGGGAAGCAAAAGAACATCATCTGTTCCTCGCGCCCAGCCTCACTGCAACCGACGGCGACACGGAGGGCGGCGCTCCCGTCGCCGTCATCGAGATGGCCGCCGCGGGCATGATCGTCGTCAGCACGAATCACTGCGACATCCCCGGCGTGGTCCAGCACGATCGCACGGGTTTTCTGGCCCGCGACGGCGACGCCGACGACCTTGCGATGCAGATTCGCCGCGCCGTACGAGCATCGCACCGCTGGCCGCAGATGCAGCGCGATGCGCGACGATGGATCGCCCGCCAGTTCGATGCGCGGGTGCAGGGCGAGCGCCTCGCCGCGATCTATGCCGAAGTGTGCGCCGGGTGGCGCTATCACGACAACGCACCCTCCACCGACGCCGCTCCATCCGATGGCGGTTCCGACGGCCACGCCGCGATGCCGCTTGCGTCAGTTCCTGAATCCGCACTGCACAAGAAAGCGTCATGACTCAGACAACCGTCGATATCCTGATGATCACGCACAATCGGCCGGAGTACGTCCGTCTCTCGCTGCCGCACCTGCTCGGCGTGTGCGACGAGTCGATGCGGGTCTGGGTGTGGCACAACGGCACTCACGCCGAGACGCTC
>CAZLDF010000092.1:0-4438 GCA_964558095.1 uncultured Isosphaeraceae bacterium
CATCGATCGCGCGGTCGATTACGTGCGACAGTGCCAGAATCCCGACGGCGGGTTCAAGTACATGCTGCAAACGGGCGGCTCGGCGTGGCCGCGAACCGCTGCGGGCGTCACCAGCCTCTATTACGCCGGCATCTACGAAGATGACTCGATCGACCGCGGCCTTGATTACCTCGTGCGCACGGCGATGCCCGGCGCCGCCGCGGCCGGTCAGGCGCACTATTACTACGGCCACTATTACGCAGCGCAGGCGATGTATCTCGCCGGGGGCGAGCACTGGGAAACCTGGTGGCCCGCCGTGCGCGAGGAACTCATCGCCAAACAAGCGACCAACGGCGGATGGCTGGATCATCACGCCGGCGGCGCCTACGCCTCGGCCATGAGCCTCATCGTCCTGCAAATGCCCAAACGATATCTTCCGATCTTCCAGAAATGACGGCCCCCTTGTCTTCACGGCGCAACCATCGTTGTTCGCGGTTCCGGTTCGGATTCCGGATTCCGGGTTTCGCGATTCGAACGCGAACGCCGAACCGCGCAGGCCGAAGTTCGATCGCGGCGATCGCTGGTGTAATCGTCGTGGCAGGCGCGAGTGTTGCGCCTCTCGAAGTCGCCGCCCAGTCAGGCGGTGGAACGAGCGCGCGCGGCGGCATGACATTGATTCGTCGCGACGGGGTCGCCCAAAACGTGCAGGTCGTCGAGATTTCCGGTTCCGCCATCGTGCACCTTGCCAGCCAGGGCGGCGCCGCGACAGGATCGGGCGCCGACTCGCCGAGCTGGGTGACGCACAAGGTCGCCGAGTGCATCGCGCTGCTGGCGAACGATGCGGCCTCGACGTCGATCCACGGCGGGATGCTCGAACTCACGGACGGCCAGCGACTGCCCGGCTCGGTGTTGCCCGATGAACCGGGCACGGGCACCGAAGTCGAACTCGCTGAACCCTCGACGCCGCGCGATCGGCTGGCGTGGGAGCACGCGTGGCTCGGCCGCATCGAAGTCCCGCTCGATCGGATTTCGCAGGTGCTCCTTCAGGTCGCTTCAGCTTCCGAAACCGACGAAACGCTGCAATCAAAATCGGACGTGATCGTGCTGACCAACGGCGACGTCATCGAAGGCTTCGTCACGGGCCTGGGCAATCCCGTGACGCTTGAAGTCGAAGTCGATGCCCGAACCACCGAGCTCGAACTGCCGCTGGATCGCGTCGCGGCCGTGCGCATCGTCGCCCCGGTTCAGCCCGCCAGCGGATGGCGCGTGTGGTTCCGCGACGGCACGGTGCTCGACGTGGCGTCGCTGCACGTGGGCGACGACGGCTTCATGCGCCTTCGCTTCGGCGAAGGGCACGTCGGCGCCCAGCGACTCGGCCCCCCCCCGGAGAAGATGAAGAAGCTTCACGAGGACGTCGCAGCAATCGTGTTCGCGCCCCAGGCGATGGTCCCGCTGGCGTCGCTCGCGCCCAAGGGCGTCAGCGGCCCCGCGTACCGCTATGTCATTCCTCCGCCGCGGACGCTCGACGGCGACGCCGGCCCGGCCGCGCGGCGCTCGGCGGTCGAACGCCAATGGCCGGCGCCGTCGGTGGAATTCCGCGGACCGATGGTGGCGCACTACGAACTGCCGCCCGAGTCCAGCCGTTTCGTCTGCGACGCTATCCTGCCCGAATCGTCTCGAACCTGGGGCGACGTGCAGCTCATCGTCCGCTGCGACGGCGAAGAGGTCGGCCGCTTCGAAATCAACGCGGCGAGTCCCGTCGCGTCGATCAACGCGCCGCTGCCGGGTTCGGAGTTGACGATCGAACTCGCCGAGGGTCGCAACGGGCCGATTCAGGACCTCCTCGTGCTGCGCAATCCGATGATTCTCCGCCGCGGCGGGTGAATTGAAGCTGTAAGCGATGTACGATCGGCGTCGCGCCGCCTCGCCACTTGCACCGGCGGCGACTGCCCCATGCCCGTTCCCCGCATCGAAGACCTCGCGCCCGCGCCCCGCCATCACGGCGCCGGCTCGCGCTTCTGGGCCGAGTGGTGCTTCCTGCGCGTGTGCCTGCGTCACTTCCGACTTCGATTTCTGCTGATGGCGGCGATCCTGCTCTGCGGCGGGCTGCTCTTCGTCACCTTCGAGCCCGAAAAAAACCACTCCATGGCCCGCGCGACCTACTACACCTTCTCGCTCATCTTCGGCGAGCCGCCCGAAGCCTTCCCGACGTCGCGCATCCTCCAGGCGGTGTTCTTCATCGTGCCCATTCTGGGACTCACCGTCATCATCGAAGGAATCGTCGATTTCGCGCTGATGCTGCGCGATCGCAGGCGATTCGAAAAGAGCTGGTGCATCATGCTCGCAAAATCGTTCAAGGATCACATCGTGCTCGTCGGTCTCGGCCGGCTGGGATTCAAGACCTTCCTGATTCTGCGGCGGCTGGGCAAGGCCGTGATCGTCATCGAGCGCGATCCCAACAACCAGTTTCTCGAAGAAGTGCGCCGCGACGGCAGCCCGCTGTTCATCGGCGACGCGCGCCGCGAAGCGCTGCTCGAGGACGCCAACATCCGATGCGCCACCAGCATCATCCTCGCCACCGACGACGACATGGCGAACCTCGAAGCCGCCCTCGACGCCGTCCGACTCAATCATGGCGTCCGCGTCGTCATGCGCATGTTCGACCAGAACATCGCCGACAAGATTCGCGAGGGATTCGACCTGCAGCTCGCGATGAGCCAGGCGGCGATCAGCGCCCCGACCTTCGCCACCTGCGCCATTGCGCCGGCGACCATGAACAGCGTCATCGTCGGCGACCAGCTCGTGGCGATGCAGCGCTGGCTGGTGCGAGGCGGGGACCAACTCTGCGGCAAGACCATCGCCGACGTGATGCGCGATCACCGCATCAACGTCATGCAGCATCACCGCCCCGCGCCCCAAGCCGCCGCGGCGACCATCGTGTGTCCCCCGCCCGATCTCGTCCTTCAGGCCGGCGACGGGCTGATCCTTCAAGGCACGATCCAGACGCTCGAATCGCTCCGCGAAGCCGCCGCCGAAAGCGCCGCCAGGCAGTCCGCCGCGGCCGCGACGAATTGACGACCGGCCCGCGCGAGCGCCGGGCGAGCGTGCATCGCTTCGTAATGCGTTGCAATGCATTGCATCGCGCAACGAGTGACGCCCCAGCCAGCCGCCGATGCGACCGACCAGGGGCGTTGTGGTGGGCTCACTCCGTCGCGGACGCCCTTCGCGCCCGACGCCTCCACGGTGCGCCGTGTCAAGAACTTCGCAAGTGAAATCTTTCCAATCGGCCTGAACAATCCGCACAAATCGACCGCCCCCGCCCGCTTGGACCGCGGCGCGTCCGATATGTCGTCCCCACACGTCCCATAAGCGCGGTATGCTTGGCGCTGCTCGTGCAGGGCAACGTTTCAAGGAGGAGTCGAGATGGCGCGAAATTGGAGGTCGGTCGCCGCTGCGGTTGTCGGCATCATCGGCGCGGGAAGCTTTGGCGAGCCGCACGGCGCGCTCGGCGCGGTCGAAGGCTATTACGCCCAGCCGGCGCTGCATGGCGATCGGATCGTCTTCGCCAGCGAAGGCGACCTGTGGACGTGCGACGCCCCCCCCGTCCCCCCCGCGTCCCCCACCCTTCCCGCGCCCTCCACGGGCGACGAGAACTCCATCATCATAATCGCGCATCGCCTGACCTCCAGCGAAGGCATCGAATCCCGGCCGTGCATCAGCCCCGATGGCGCTTCAATCGGGTTCACGGCCGAATATGAAGGCAATCGCGACGTCTATGTCATGCCCATCGACGGCGGGCAGCCCACGCGGTTGACATTCCATCCCGCCGAGGACATCGCGCTGGCGTGGTCGGCCGACGGGAGCCAGATCTTGTTCAGCTCCGGGCGCGGGCATCACTTCGGTCGCGAGGAATTGTGGCGCGTCTCCGTCCGCGGCGGGATGCCGACGCGCGATGGCTTCGGCGAATGCTCGATGATCAGCCTCAGCAGCACGGGCGCGCGCGGCGCGTTCACGCGCTGGTCCACGGAAAACTGGAGCTGGAAGCGATATCGCGGCGGGGCCGCGCCGGATATCTGGCTCGCCGATTTCAACGCGCAACTGTTCGAGCGCGTGACCGATGATCCCGCGGTCGATCAGTTCCCCATGTGGCTGGGCAGCCGGGTGTATTTTCTTTCCGACCGCACGGGCACGGGCACGAGCAACATCTGGTCGGTTGCGACGGACGGCGGCGAACTGAAACAGCACACGAACTTCGCCCCCTCCGCCCCCCCTCTGGGCGGCGCTGATGCGGCCGCGATCGACGGATTCGACGTGCGCTGGCCGCAGGGCGACGCGAAGCTGCGCGGCACGCGAATCGTCTTCTGCCAGGCCGGGCGGCTGGCGATGCTCGACACGCGCGACGACTCGGTGCGGCGATTGAACGTCGTCCTGGCCAGCGATCGCGTCGGTGTTCGCAGGC
>CAZLDF010000093.1:0-12271 GCA_964558095.1 uncultured Isosphaeraceae bacterium
GATTCGCGCAGCACGAGCCCGCCATCGACTAGCCCGGCGATCATCAGCCCGTTCCACGCGGCGATAATCGTGTCGTCCGTCGCCGGCCGCGAGCGCTGCAGGCGACTGGCCAGCAGCGCGTCGGCGACGGCCGCCAGGCGCCCGGCGAATTCCTCCTCCGACATCCCAAGCTCGTCGGCGAACACCTCCGGCCGGCGGGGAATGAACAGCACGTTTCGCGGCGGGGCGTCGGGACGGTTCAAGTCGGTGAAGTTCGGCCCGTAGTTCAGTCCATACGACATCAGCGCGAAATCGACCTGATCGGCCTTCCCCGCAGCCGTCAGCGCTGCCCGCACCTGCTCGGCCGTCCACAGGTAGTACTGCCCCTCGAACGAATCGACCTCGGAATCCTGTGACGCGTAGAAGCCCCCCCCCTTATCGGTCATCTCGCGGAGCACATACTCCAGCATCTCCGCCGCCACGCGCCCGTGGGTCGCGTCCTGCGTGATCGCGTACGCTCCGGCATAGACGCTGGCGAGCTGCGCCTGGTCGTAGAGCATCTTTTCGAAGTGCGGGACGACCCATCGGCGATCGGTGCTGTAGCGATGGAAGCCGCCGCCGATCTGGTCGCGGATGCCGCCCATCGCCATCGTGTTGAGCGTGTACACGAGGCCTAGTCGCGCCGCCTCTTTCTGGTTCCAGGTTCCCACCAGGAACGCCAGATCGACGGGGTTCGGAAACTTCGGCGCATAGTCCGGCGCCGCGCCGAAGCCCGCGTAATCCCTGTCGTAGGTGTGCATGAGCGAATCGATGCCCAGCTCCACGTGGTCGTCCTTCAGCCGAATCGGCCTCGCCACCGGATCGTTCAGCCGCCGCACGTACCCGGCAACCTGTTGCGACTGCGTGAGCATCTGCGACTCGTTGGTCCGCCAGCCGGAAGCGACGATCCTGAGCACCTCGGGAAACGGCGGAAGATCCGGTTCGTCGGCAAGTGCCTTCGGCGGGTAGTACGTGCCGCACAGAAAGGGCTGGAGCACGGTCGATTCGATGAACACCGACATGGGCCAGCCGCCCTGCGCGACGCCGGTGATCTGCCTCGTGTACTCTTCGGTCGCCGCCAGATAAAGGCTGTCGATATCCGGCCGCTCCTGGCGATCGACTTTGATGCACACGAAGTGCTCGTTCATGATCGCGGCGATGTCAAGGTTCTCGAACGACTCGCGCTCCATCACGTGGCACCAGTAGTCGCTGGCGAAGCCGATGTTCAGGAAGATCGGCTTGTTGTGCTCCCGCGCGATCGCGATCGCTTCGTCTCCCCACGGATGCCAGTTCACGGGCTGATGCGCGCTGCGAAGCAGGTATGGACTGGATTCATCGATGAGGCGATTGGGCTCGCCGGGAGCGCGCGCCGGCTGGGATTGGGCGGCAGTGGCGGAGGGCGGCGCCGGCCCGGCCTCAAGATCCGCGCCGCCCGCGCCGGAGGCGGCGGCAGAGGGCTGCGAATCCTCCGCGCTCTGCGACGGCGGAGAATCCGTTCCTTCGCAACCCGCCAGCAAAAGGGCAGTGACAATCAGCGACACGTACACGATTCGATCGACAGACATGGCACCATCTTAGCTCGATCGCGCGCGTGCGCCCCGACCATCCAGCCGCGGTGTTCGAGGGGAGATTCGGAGCCACTCGCGGGCGGAACGCACGAGCCACCGTGGAACAAGCAGTCACAGAATCTGCTTCGCCTTCGGATAGCTGCCCAGCACCTTGAGCGAAAGGCAGTGGCGTCCCGCATCGGCGAGCGCCTGCATCATCACCGGCTGGGTCCGGTGCGCTTCGCAGTCGATGAAGAACGTGTATTCCCAGTTCTCCCGACGGCTGGGCCGCTTGTCGATGTGCGTCAGGTTGATCCCCGCGTCGCGGAAAACATTCAGCACATCGACGAGCGCGCCGGGCTTGTTCGCGGTGACAAACATCAGCGTGGTCTTGTCGTCCCCGGCGGGCCTGGCTTCTTCGCGCGCGATCACGAGAAACCGCGTGATGTTGTTGCGATAGTCCTGGATTCCTTCGAACAGCGGCGCCACGTCATAGAGCTGCGCCGCCAGAAGCGAGCCGATCGCCGCAGCGCCCGGTTCGCCCGCCGCTCGTATCGCGGCGGCGGCGGAACTCGTCTCGGCGATCAGCTCCGCATCGGGGTATTGCTTGGCCAGCCACTGCCTGCACTGCGTGAACACCTGCGGCTTGGAATAGATGCGCTCGATCTCGCCCGGCGCGCAGTTCGCCAGCAGATTCTGCGACACCTCGATCAGCGATTCCGCGTACACCCTGACATCATGCTCCTGAAACGCGTCGAGCGTGTCGGTGATTCCGCCTCCGGTGGAATTCTCATATGGCACGAGACCGTAATTGCATCGACCGGCGGCGACCTCTTCGAACACGTGCCTGATTTCGTGCAGGTCCGCCAGCTCGACGGAGCTGCCGAAGTGGCGCGTGGCGGCGACGTGACTGAACGAGCCCGCCGGGCCGAGATACCCGACGCGGATCGGCAGCTCCAGCGCGAAACTGCCCGACATCAACTCGCGATAGATCGCTTCGATCGTGCGGTTGGACAGCGGGCCGTGATTGAGCGCCAGTACGCGGTCGATGACTTCGCGCTCGCGGTGGGGGGCGTAGATGGGCGACCCGCCGGCACGTTTGGCCTTGCCGATGGCCTCGACCACGCGGGCGCGGTCGCTGATGGCGGCGATCAGGCGCCGGTCGATTTCGTCGATCCGCCGGCGAAGATCGTCCAGGCTCTCCGACGCGGCGAGTGCGCCGTCATTCGGGTCGGTCGGTTCCTCGCGCTTGGACGAATATGGATGCATGAGCGGAGAAAGTCGCGGCAGACGAAGGGTGCGAAGATCGAGCGGCGAATAGCATTACAAACCCGGATTTCCTCTGAGATCGCCCGCTCGCCAATCCGAAGGAACAACACCGGTTCTTATCGGCCGAATCGACATGATGAACGATGCTTCGCAGACCATTCTGAATGTGCCCTGGGTTGAGTTGATTCCCGTGGTTCTGCTCGCGGTCGTCGGCGTCGTTTTCTGGGCGGCGGGGCGGCGGGTGCTGCGGCCTGGCATTGCAGCGGTGGGCCTGATCATCGGCGGCGGTCTGGGTTGGGCGATCGGCAGCGCGCTGAACCTCGGCGTGCCTGCGTGGGCGGTGGCGATCGTCGCGGGGCTGCTGCTGGCGTGCATCGCCGCGCTGGCGCATCGGCTGGCCGTCGCGGCTGCGCTCGCAGTCGTCCTCGGACTGGCCCCGCCGATGGCGGTCATCGCGGTCGGCCAGCTTGGCAACGTCGCCGACGCTTTGGGGGAGTTCGACATCGACGGCGCTACCGAGAACGACTCGAACCGCGATTCGAAACTGACGGACGAGTTCACCAAGTGGCTGGACGAAAGCGGCGAAGCACGTGACGACGATGACGCTCGCGATGTGGAACACTCCGCCGTCGAGCGCGAGGACCTCGATGGGGAGCTGCGCGATGAACTTGCCGACGCGGCCGTCGATCGCGCTCGCGACGACCTGGCTGATCGAGTGGACATTCCGCAGCAAGCCAGAGAACAGCTTGCGCGCGTGAAGTCGTTCTTCCAGTGGCTGGGCGGCGAGATCGGCGAAACGTGGAACAACACGCCAGAGCGTCAACGTCCGGCATTGGTTATCGCGGCCGTGTTCGGCGTGCTCGTCGGCGCGATTCTCGGAACGCTGGCGCCGACGTTCAGCTCCATCATCGTCACGGCGTTCGGCGGAGCGATGCTGTGGCTCTTCTGCGCGGGTCTGATCGTGCAGCGCGCCGAGCTGCCGGCGATTTCTGCGCTCAGCGGCGCCGACCGCTGGCTGTTGCTGTGGCTGATAACCTCGCTCGTGGGCGTGGGCATTCAGTGGATGTTTCGTCCACGCAAAGCCGATACATCACGCTGATTCGCCGCGTGGCCGCGCTGTGGCGCGCCGCCGCGGCGAGCGCCATCGAACCGCATCGGCACGCGCCGTCGCGGCCCATGCGCTGGCGCGCGGATGATGACGAGCCGAGGTGACTTCATGCTCAGCACAACATTGGCGCAGGACGGCGCGAGCGGCGTCGTGCGACTGGCCCGCGACGGCGTCGAAAATCTGGACATCATCAACCGCCCGGATGAACTGCTCGACCTGCTGCAGCGCGTGCCGCTGCTCGGCGCGGGCGTGGTGGTCGTCGTCGGCGCGCTGTGCGTGATCAACGGCTATCGCTGGCACAAGTGGGTCGTCGTCATTCTCGCCTTCCTCGGCGGATGGGTGATCGGGCGGCAACTGAGCGAAGACTTCGGGCGCTCGAGCATCGTCGCGGTGGCGCTGGCGGCGCTGTGCGCGATCATCGCCACGCCGATGCTGAAGTTCACCGTCGCGGTCTTCGGCGGGATCACCGGCGCGTTCATCGGCGCGAACGTCTGGGCCGCCGCGGAAGCTTCGCCCGCCGACGCGCAGTGGGCCGGCGCGGCGATGGGCTTCGTCGTCCTCGCCATGATGACCTTCCTCTTCTTTCGTTTCGTCATCATGCTGTTCACGTCGATCGGCGGCGCTGCGATGGTCGTGATCGGCGGCATCGCGCTGCTCATTCAGGTGCCCAACTTCGAGAACGCCGTGCGCGACAGCCTGTCGTCGCACGAACTGCTCCTGCCGCTGCTGGTGACCGTCGCGGCAGTGGGGGGGTTCGTGCTGCAGCACAATCGCAACAAGAGCGCAGCCGCGGAAGAACCCGAGTGAGCCCCGCGGCGGGAGTGTCAGGCGTCAGGGCTCCGCTGCCTGCTCGCCTTGCGACGCAGGACTCAGCGCGTAGATCTGAAACCGATGGCCCACCGCGGTCCAGCCGTGTTCTTGGCAGATTCGGTCGCGCAGCGTCACCAGTTCCCCGTCCGTGAACTCGATCGTGCGCCCGCTGCGCACGCACACCATGTAATCGCGCTGCTGGCGTCCATAGATGAGCTGGTAGTGCGACTGGCGCGTGTCGAACAGTGCGGGCGTGATGATGCCGGCGTCCTGCAGCAGATGCACCGTTCGATAGATCGTCGCCTTCGAGACGCGGTGCCCCCGGCGTCGCATGTCCATCAGCAACTCATCGACCTCGAAGACCGCGTCGCGCTCGATGATGGCATCGAGCACGTCGGCACGCTCGGGCGTGTACTTGAGGCTGCGCGACCTGAGGTACCGCCGAAACACGGCGCACAGCGGCGCCATGACCCGCAGCGCGGCGTCGGCGTCGTGCCCGGACTCTCGCGGCGTGATCGGCGGCAAGTCCATGATTCCAAGTGTACCCGCGACCGCGCTCACCCGCGTCTCATCTCGCCGATCACGTTGTTTCACGGTCGAAAGAGGCGCATCTGATCGTCCAGGGGCGCGGGATCGAATGAAGCGCTCGACAGCGGCGGGACTTTTCGATCCAGGCCGAATCGACGTTTGTACACGCGAAAGAGCTGTGCGATCTGCTCGGCGCGCGGCCCGCTGCCTCGCATGCGGACACCGAAGTTGGGATCGTTGAGCCGACCGTCGCGCACGTCTTCGATCGCGCTGATCACGTGGCTCGCTCGATCGGGCATGTGGCGATTGAGCCACTCCGCGAAGAGCGTCTTGACCTGCCACGGAAGTCGAAGCATTGTCCAGCCGGCGGTCATCGCGCCGGCGTCGGCGACGGCCTTGAGCAGTTGCGGCAGCTCGCGGTCGTTGATCGCGGGGATGATCGGCGAGGTCATCGCCATGACCGGGACGCCGGCTTTACATAACTCCTCGATCGCCCGAAGCCGGTCCGCCGGGCTGCTGGCGCGCGGCTCCATCACACGCGCCAGCTTCGGGTCCAGCGTCGTGACGCTGATCGCGACCGAAGCCGCCGATCGCTGCGCGAGCGACTTCAGCAGGTCGATGTCGCGCGTGACCAGGTGATTCTTGGTGATGATGGAGACGGGCTGAGCGCACGCCGCCATGATTTCCAGGCACGCGCGAGTGATGCGAAGCTTGCGCTCGATGGGTTGATAGGCGTCCGTCACGCCGGACATGACGATGCCTTCGCCTCGCCACGCGGGCGAGAGCAGCTCGCGGCGGAGAAGCTGGGGCGCATCGGTCTTCGCGACGATCCTGGTTTCAAAGTCGATGCCGCAGGAATAGCCCAGGTTCTCGTGCGTGGGTCGCGCGTAGCAGTAGATGCAGCCGTGCTCGCACCCTCGATACGGGTTGATCGTCCACTTGAAGGCCAGGTCCGGGCTGTTCACGGGATTGATGATGCTCCGCGTCGCATCCGCGTGAGCTTCGGTGGTGATCTGCACGCCGTCGGGGTGTTCTTCGAGGCGGCGCTGGCGTTCTTCATCGAGCACGTGGAGGTGGACGGCGTCGAAGCGATTGCCGGGATTGGTCGCCGCTCCGCGGCCGCGAACGGACGAGGCGACGGGGTTGGTCTCGCCGAGGGGCTGCATACCCGATCATATACCAAACCAGCACACCTCGGCAGGCCGGGCAAATCGGTTCGGAGCGACAGCGCGATGTCGTCCAGGAAGGCCGCCTGGCGCTGAACCATGCACGATGGAGCCCCCCCACCCGGTCCCATAATGCATGTTATGTAAAATTGGCCCCGTTTCCGGGTTCAACCGGGGGGCATCGGGGAGCGCTGACTGAGGACGCCTAATGCGGCCGCGGCCCGAACGTGCTGCACGCGCCGCGGGTACGATGCCCGCCCATGCAACTCGAAGTCTTCTGCCTCTGTGACGCCGCGACCGACTCCGGGCACGGGCGGCTGAACATCCTCGGCACGTTCGACACCATCTGGGCGCGCCAGATGCCGGCCGTGCGCCAGCAGTGCGCCGTCGCCCTGCGCATCCGATTCGTGCGAATCGAGCGGCGCGAAGCGGATATCCGCATCAACTTCGTCGATGCCGACGGCAATCGAATCGGCCCCTCGCCCCAGCTCAACGTCCCCGTGCGGTTTCACGATCAACTGCCGTCGCAGGCGTTCAACTTCATCATGAACATTCAGCAGCTTCGGTTCGAGCGCTTCGGCGAGTACCAGATCGACCTGGCGGTCAATGGCCGACTGGAGAGCTCGCTGCCGCTGTTCGTGCGCGAGATGCCGGCGCAGTCGGGCGGCATGCAGTCGATTCCGCACCCAGAGCCCGACGTCGAGCACGATTGATCGATCGGCGCTCGTCAACCGCCCCCCCCTTCGGTTTGCCGGGATCCTCGCAAACTTATGTAAAACTGGATGATCCGGCGACGCGGCAAGCCATGGTCCGAGCGACGCGGTGAGCGAAGGCAGCGGGGAATCTCCAAACGCGAACGGAAGCGATCGATCGCACGGCGTGGCCTTCCTCGAAGACTCGTCAGACCACGGCACCCGAACACAACGGACGCACTGGAACTGCTCGATCCGGTTGATTCCATCCCGCCGCACCGGGTGTCGCCGGAGCAATCTCGTTCTCAGTGTCTCCGTGCCTTCGTGGTTTTCTTTCTCGTCGTCAACGCAGTTTCAGCGACACGAGCGCGAGCATCGCCAGGAACATCGCCAGCACCCAGAATCGCGTCACCACCTGCTGCTCGGACCAGCCGCCGAGGTGAAAGTGATGATGGATCGGCGCGCAGCGGAAGATGCGCTTGCCGCGCGTCCACTTGAAATAGCCCACCTGCAGCACGACGCTGAACATTTCCATGAAGAACACCCCGCCGACGACGATCAGCAGAACCTCCTGGCGGATCACGACGGCGACGTAAGCGAGCAATCCACCCAGGGGCAGCGAGCCGGTGTCGCCCATGAAGACCATCGCCGGCGCGCAGTTGAACCACAGAAATCCCAGGCACGCGCCCGCCATCGCGCCCGCGACGACCATCATCTCCTGCGATCCGATCACGCGCGGGAACATCAGTTCCTTCGCGAGCGTGTCCGTGCCGGCGATGTAGCTCAATGCCATCATCGCCAGCGACGCGATCATCATCGTCCCCCCTGCCAGGCCGTCCATGCCGTCGGTCAGGTTCACGGCGTTGGATGTGCCGGCGATCAGCAGCGTGGCGATGAGCACGTACGCGCCCATGCCGACGATGACGACGTTGGGCTCCAGCAGCGTCCCGCCGGGCTGGTAGGTTCTCTGGAATGGCAGTGCGACGACGTGCGCCGCCTCGCGCATCTGGCCGCTGGTGTCGATGCCTTGTCGATAGGCGAAGAAGCCGGCGATGGCGCCGATGCCGATCTGAAACAACAGTTTTTCCCACGCGAACAACCCTTCGCGCGAGCCGGGGTTCCGCCGGCCGGACGTCAGCTTCAGCCAGTCGTCCACCCCCCCCACTGACGCGAGCACCACCAGGACCGCGATGGCGATGCGCACGTAATCGTTGCCCAGGTCCGCCAGGAGCAGGATCGTGCCGAGCACCGCGGCGCAGATGAGCAGCCCCCCCATCGTCGGCGTCGCCGCCTTGCTCGCCATAAGTTGATTGACGTCCGCGTGATAAAACTGCGGCTGGTCGCCGATTTTCTGGCGAATCAGCCAGCGGATGGTGCGCTTGCCGAAGATCAGCACGATGGCGAAGCTCATCACCGCGGCGGCGAAGGCGCGGAATTCAAGCTGATCGAGCACCTGCAGGAATCGATACAAACCGCTGTCCACGAGCCACTGCCGCGTCGCCTGGAGCAGGTTGTAAAGCATGTGCGCGGACTCCAGGTGTTCGCGGGCGCTTCAGTGCGCCCCGGCTGGCGCCGGCGCGAGTGGCATACGCGACGCGATCTGTTCGATCATCGGCATGAATCGTTCCAACTCCATGCCGCGCGATCCCTTGAGCAGCAGCGCGTCGGCCCGATGCACGCGAGCGCGCAGCCACTTCTCCGCCAGCTTGCACACACGCGACCGCTGCTCGACATCCGCTGCCGCGCACACCGCGGCGATCGCTTCGCGGGCATGAGTCATCTGTCGGCCGATCAGCAGCACGCTGTGAATCCGCCCGCGAGCGAAGAGCTGCGCCACGTTCCCGCCCAGCGCGCGATGGAATTCCGCCGAGCGATCGCCTAGCTCGCGCATGTCGCCCAGCACGAGCACCCGATGCGTTGCGTTGGGCGTCACTTCGATGAACGTCTCGATCGACGCGTGCATCGACTGCGGATTGGCGTTGTAGGCGTCGTTGATCAGCGTCAGCCGCCCGATTCGCGACATCTCGAACCGCATCGGCGGCGGGCGCACCGCGCTCAGGCCGCGCTCGATCGCCTCATCCGCCAGTCCGATCGTTCGCGCCGCGGCGATGGCGGCAAGCGCGTTGTGCGCGTTGTGCACGCCCGCAAGCGCTAGCGCGAAGGCGCTGTCGTCCGCAAGCGAGATCGTCTGGTACCTGGGGCCGAGGCGCCGGCCGCGAAGCCGCACGTCAGCCGATTCGCGATCGCCGAAACGGATGATGCGAAAGCCGCGTCTCAGCATGTCATGCGGGATCGACAGATCGTCGGGCACGATCGCCGCGCCGCCGTTGCGAACGTGCTTCAGCAGCGAAAGCTTCTCCACCGCGACAGCTTCGACCGTGCCAAGGCCCGCGAGGTGCCCGCACCCGACCATCGTGATGATCGCGATGTCCGGCTGGGCGATGCTCGCGAGATGGCCAATCTCGCCCGGACTGTTCGTGCCGATCTCGACGATCACGTACCGATGCTCCGGCTGCACGTTGAGCAGCGTCAGCGGCACGCCGATGTCGTTGTTGAACGACTTGGGCGCTGCGTGGCCGGGCATCGCCTTCGAGAGAATCGAGTGCAGCATCGCCTTGGTCGAGGTCTTGCCCGCGGTTCCGGTGATGGCGATGACGCGCACATCGGGTCCGAGCGACTCGCGAAACGCCTTTGCCATTTTCCCCATCGCCCCACGCGTGTCATCGACCCGCAGCACGTCCACGACGCGGTTCAGGTCGGCTTCAATCGGCCGATCAACAACGATCATCGAAGCGCCTTTCTCGACGGCTTCGACCACGTAGCGATGACCATCGTGCCGTTCGCCGCGGATTGCGATGAACGCTCGATCATGCACGGCCGCGCGTGAATCGACCTCGACGCCCCGGATCGGGCGCGGCGAGCTCGCCCGGGCAAGCCATGCGCCGCCGGTCGTCTGCTGAAGCATGTCCGCCGTCAGTACGCTCATGTCGCGGCCAGCTCCGCAAGGCTCGACAATGCCCGCCGCGCAACGATGCGATCGTCGAACGGCCGCTTCGTCCGGCCGACAATCTGGTAATCCTCATGCCCCTTGCCGGCGATGATGACGATGTCGCCTTCGCGCGCCGATTCGATCGCCCGATGAATTGCCCGCTCGCGATCGGACTCGCGAACTGTGCGCTCCAGGCGGTCGGTCGGCACGCCGCGCTCAATCTCGGCGATGATCGCCAGCGGATCTTCGGTTCGCGGGTTGTCCGATGTGATGAACACTCGATCGGCGAATTCCCACGCGGCACGCGCCATGCGCGGCCGCTTGGTGCGGTCGCGATCGCCCCCGCAGCCGAACACGACGATCAATCGCGAGCCAGCCGGCACGAGCGGCTTCAGCGAAGAGAGCACGTTGCGAAGCGCATCATCAGTATGCGCATAATCGACGAAGACGCTGAAGGGGCAATCTTGCGGTGAAACACGCTCCAGTCGTCCCGGCGGCGCGGAACATTGTTCGAGCGCCGATTGGAGCGCCGTCGGCGCAAGGGCGCCGATCGCGTGACACATGGTCAATGCCTGCAGCGCGTTGCACACGTTGTGTCGGCCTGTCAGCGGTAGATCGACGTGGATGTCGCCCCACGGGCCGCGAAACCGCGTTCGCGTGGCCGTCGCGCCGGCGTCTTCGATGATCGCCGACGCTTCCGCATCTGCATCGTTCAGGCTTGTTCTGACGATCCTGCCGCGGCAATCGCGAATCATTCGTGTCGCCTGTGGGTCATCGACGTTGATGACCGCGACGCCCGTCGAATCGAGCATCGCAAACAGGCGCGCCTTGGCGTCGGCGTACGCATCGACCGTGCCATGGTAGTCCAGGTGATCGCCGGTGAGATTCGTGAACACCGCGCCGGCGAAGCGCAGCCCCCCCACTCGTTGCTGCGCCAAAGCGTGGCTGGAGACCTCCATCACGCAGGCCTTACAACCGTTGGCAAGCATGCGCGCCAGCAAGGCGCTGATGGAATAGGCGCTGGGCGTCGTCAGTTCCGACGGTCGACGCTCCGCGCCGTCGTCGGTCACGACCGTTCCGATCAACGCGCACTTCAAGCCGCTGTGGTTCAGCACGTGCTGAATGAGATGCGCGGTGGTGGTCTTGCCGTTGGTTCCCGTGATACCGATGAGTTTCAAGGTGCGCGACGGATCGCCCGCGAGGCGTGCTGCGATGATGGGCCCGATGGCGTTCGCTTGCGCGCTGGTGACGATCGCGACGTCGCCGCGCTTTGCGTGCGGCGGCGAATCCTGACACAACACAGCCGCAGCGCCGCGCTCGATCGCGTCATCGATGAACAGGTGTCCATCGACGCTGGTCCCTTCCCGCGCGACGAACATCGCGCCCGGACCCGCCGATCGCGAGTCGTCAGTCGCCGACTGAATCGAAACGTCCAGCGACCCGTGAACAACCTGAACCTGGAATCCTTCCAGCAGTGCGGAGAGCTTCATTGCAGCGCACACCATCAATCCGTTGACGTCAAAGAGTTGTATCGGCCCCCGCCGCGCACTGGCGGGAGAAAACCGTTCGGCGGGCATTCTACGGCAGGACGAGCATCGCGTCGCCGTAGCTGTAGAACCGATAGCCCTGCCCCACCGCCAGTTCGTACAGTTCGAGGACGCGTTCAAGACCCACCATCGCGGCGACCAGCGCCAGCAGTGTCGATCGCGGCAAGTGGAAGTTTGTCAACATCCCCTCGACTCGCTTGAAATCATACGGCGGCGCGATGAGCAAATCCGTCTCGCCGATCAACGGGCGCGGATGCGGCGATTCGCGAGGGGGCTCGCCCCCCTGTTCGGTCGTCAGCGACGGCAACGACTCCAGCGTTCGCACCGCTGTCGTTCCGATCGCAACCAACCTGCCACGCGCCGCTGCACCGGCTTCGCGCTGAACGAGCGCGTTCAGTGTTAGCGCCGGAACCTCGTATCGTTCGCTGTGCATCGGATGCTGATCGAGCGTTCCGGCCGTCACCGGAGCAAACGTTCCCGGCCCGACGTGCAACGTTACATTCAATCGCCGGACGCCTCGCTCATCGATCGCGTGCAGAAGCGAATCGGTGAAGTGAAGGCCAGCGGTTGGCGCCGCGACTGAACCCGCCCCCCCAC
>CAZLDF010000094.1:0-2587 GCA_964558095.1 uncultured Isosphaeraceae bacterium
GTCTCGCTGTCGAAGACGTAGCTGAGCGTGAAGGGCGACCCGACGCCGATGCCCGCCCAGGGCTCGATGGGCTCGCCGATGATCTGCTCCAGCGTTCCCTCGAAGGTGAACTCATACAGCGTCGCCTCAGCAGACCTCGGAAGCGCCACGAAGGCCCCCAGCGCCGCCAGACAGCCCAGAATGACAGCCCATCGACGCCTGCGCCATGAGGAACGCGGTTCTGATGCGTACAAACCGGCTGGGAGCGTTGACATGTCGTGGCCTCTCTCAATCTTCTCTGGCCCACACTATACCACGCTTTCAGCTTCGGCGAAAGCGGATTCTCGGAGCGCCCTCCCCCCCAAGGGAGAGGGGAACGAAAGGCTCTCGCCGCCTCATGTCATTGTCGCGGCGGTCTCGCGGCGCTCGGGGCTGAGTCGTTCCGCTTGTTCTTCCGCGTGATAGGAGCTGCGCACGAGCGGGCCGGACTCAACGACCTTGAAGCCCGCTGCGAGCGCCTCGCGCCGGTATTCGTCGAACTGCTGCGGCGCGACCCAGCGCGAGATGGGCAGGTGGTTGCGCGTCGGCTGAAGATACTGGCCGATGGTGAGAATGTCGGTTTCCGCGAAGTCGCGCACTTCGTGAATGAGTGAGCGCACTTCGTCATCGTGCTCGCCGATGCCGACCATGATGCCGGTCTTGGAGACGAGGCCCGCCGGCTTGACCTGTCGCAGCACGGCGAGCGAGCGCTCGAAGCGCGCTTGCGGGCGCACAGCCGGGTGCATGCGGCGGACGGTCTCCATGTTGTGCGCGAAAATTTCGGGCTTCGCGCGGATGACGCGATCGATCGCATCGCGGTCGCCGCGGAAGTCGCCGGTGAGCACTTCGACGGACATTTCGGGGCAGAGATCGTGACAGCGTTGGATGGTTTCGGCCCAGATGGCGGCGCCGCCGTCGGGCAGGTCATCGCGATCGACGCAGGTGATGACGACGTGTCGCAGGCCGATGAGCGCGAGAGTTTCGGCGACGCGGCGGGGTTCGTCGAGATCGGGCGGCAGAGGCTTGCCGGTTTTGACGTTGCAGAAGCCGCAGGAGCGCGTGCAGACGTCGCCGAGGATCATGATGGTGGCCGTGCCGCGCGACCAGCAGTCGCCGATGTTGGGGCAGGAGGCTTCCTGGCAGACGGTGTGCAGTTGGTGGCGGTCGATGAGGTCGCGAAGCTGAAGATAGCGCTCGCCGCCCGGCGCTTTGGCGCGAAGCCACGGCGGCTTTTTGGGCAAGCGCAGAGATTGCGCCGCGGCGACGTGGTTGTTGAGCACGAGACTCGAAAGATTGACGAGCGGGGCGTCGAGATTGCGCGTCGTGTCGCCGCCGAGCGGCCGCGGATGCCGCGACAGCGTTCGCTGCACGGCGAGTTCGCCGGGCGCGGTCGATTCGAACGCGGTGGAACTCTTCGCGCAATGCATGAGCAGCCAAGTGTAGGCGGCGAGCGGGCGAATACACAAACCGAAGGCGATATGCGCCCTTGCATGGCGCAATGCTTGCCGATCAGTTCGTTTTCGTTGAGGTCGTCCAAAGCGAAGTGGTTCCCGTCGTCGCACCGCGAGACGCGCGCATCGCAATTCGTCCGAGAACTTCGGCGGAATTGACCAAACCAGGGCGGGAGTTTCACCGATAACCGGTGACATGCCGATCTATGCATGTGAATCGGAGAGGGAAAGATGGACGGGATATGCGGTTTGTGCCGCGCATCCGGCCATCGCGGTGAGGGCGGAGTTCACGCCGTCGAACCTGCTCGATCACGACCAGTCAACAAGCACTGCGCCGGCGCCGGGCCCCATCGGCAGGCGGGCCGGCAGCGCCAGTCAGAGGAGCCAGCGGTGAAGCGCTCAACGTCACAATCCGTCGCACACGTGCAACGCTGCCTGTTCGCTTTGCTGGTGATGGCGGTCGCCGTCTTCGGGCAGCAGGGCTGCGAAGTCGATTCATTCATCAACCCCTCGGTCACCGGCCGCTTCAAGCACGAGCCGACCACGATTCCGGTCCTCCAGCGGATCGACGTGATTGAGAAGGAGACTGACCTGTGGGGCGATACCACGCAGGTCACTCCCGACGATCTGATTCCCAACGATCTGACCTATCGCCTGGTGCCCGGCGACGTCGTGACGGCCGAGATCTTCGAGCTTTACCGATCGGGAACGTGGACGAGCGTGACGCGCCGCGTCGATCCGACCGGGACTTTTCGACTGCCGGAATTGGGCGACATTCCCGCCGCGGGATTGACGGCCCAGGAATTTGAAGACCTCATCACGCAGCTTCTGCGCGAGCGCGTGATGGAGAACCCGCTCGTGGACGTGGTGGTCGAGGAGGGCGCGGGGTTCATGTACACGATCTACGGCTATGTGAGCAACCCCGGGCCGTTCCTGCTTCGCGAGCCGGCGCTGACGCTGCTGGAGGCACTGGCCGCGGCGGGCGGCGTGCCCGTTTCGACGAAGAAGATATACGTCATTCGCCAGGTGGCGCTGTCGGAGTCGATGCGCGCGCCGTATCTGCGCGACCGACCCGCGGCACCGCCCGCGGGCACCGGCGCACCGGGCGGGCAGCCCGT
>CAZLDF010000095.1:0-4721 GCA_964558095.1 uncultured Isosphaeraceae bacterium
CAGTTCCACGGGTTCTCGAGTTCGAACTGCTCAAGCATCTTTTCGTCGGCTTCCTCGAACCCGGTGAAGGGATTGTCCGACCAGCCGCGCGAACCGTCGAACGATCCGCGAATGCGCCCGAACCGGCCGAGGTCGATGATCGTTCGCAAGCGGCCCTGCTCGTCGGTGATGGCTTCAAAGCTCCCTTCCACGCCTTGGTGCACGAGCGTGACGGTTCCGGTCTCGCGCAGGCTGTGGATCGACGCGAGCTTGTCGCCGCCGATCGCTTCGAGCATGCGCGAGACGAGTTCATCGGTGGACGGCAAATCAGACGCCGCCGACTCAGCCCGCGCGAGTGTTTCGTCATGCCCGGGCTGATTCATCTGCAGGGAGACGATTTCGCCCTGCTCATCCTCGTTGAAGCGCGCCCAGATCGTGTTCGGCGTGTCCTTCGTCGCGCGGAAATACATGCGGCGTTCTTCATCCGGCGGAAACAACTCGTATCGCATCTGCCCGGGCACGTCGATCGCAAGCCGATTGTTCTGAATCAGCACCGTGAAGTCGGTGTTCGCCGCTTGCGAGTGGAACTTGCCCGTGCACTTCGCCGCGTATTCCAGGTCGATCTCGACCGGATAAGTCGCGCCTTTGCGGGGAAACTCGAACGCGGGGCCTTGAAACAGGTTCATCGAATAGACGTTGCCGTCTGCGTCGCGGTTGAAGCGCACCTGGATCGTGTCGGTGATCGCGAAGGCTCGTTTGCCCTCCTCATCGGGCGCGTTCAGTTCGAAGATCATCTGCCCGGGGACGTCGATCGCGAGCCGGCCGTTCTGGACAAGCACCTCGAAATCCACGCCGTCGAAGTGAGCGAAGTTGCCGACATACATGCCGACGTAGTCGGTGAAGTCTTCCGCGGGCGCCTCCGGTCGCGCCGACTCATCCTCGTCCTTCCACTGCCCAAGAAGTCCATCGAGCACGAGATCGGTCGAGGTCGCCGCCAGCGGCGCGCCGAACAGGTTCATCAGCAGCACGAAGCCGACGTTCTCCTCCGGCAACAAAACAACGTGCGCCGTGAAGCCATCGATCCCGCCATCGTGCGTAATCATGCGCCGGTCGTTCCACGTGGCGACCAACCAGCCCAGCGCGTAATCGCCGCCGCCCATGCCGGACTTGATCTGCGGCGTCCAGGTGTCCTCGATTCGCTCGGCGCTGAGCAATCGCTTGCCCTCGAATTCACCTTTCCCCAGTTGAAAACGAATCCACTGCGCCATGTCAAGCACGCTGGCGTTGATGGACCCGGCGGGCGCGACGGAGTCGATTCGCCGCATGGGCTGATGTTCCAGTTCGTTCTTGTCCTTGTCCCAGATGTAGCCGCGCGCCATCAGCGCATCGGCCTGCGCCGCGGTGTACGTCGTGTTCGCGGTCGTCATCCCCAGCGGCTTGAAGAGGCGCTCCGCGATCAGTTCGTCCCACGACTTGCCGCCCGCGGCCGCGGCCGCCTGGCCCGCCGCCAGAAAGCTGATGTTGCTGTAATTCCACTTCTCGCGAAACGGGTACAGCAGCTTCGCCTTGTACGACGTCGCGAGCACTTCCTCGCGCGACAAGTCCGAGCCGAACCACAACAGGTTCAGCGAAGCAAGACCCACGCGATGGCACAGCAAGTCGCGAATGACGACCTGATCGTTGGCATCGGGATCGCTCAGGCGATACTCGGGCAGATGCGTGCGAACGGGGTCGTCCCACGACATCTTGCCGTCGTCCATCAGCATGCCGATGAGCGTCGCGGTGAACGCCTTGGTGGTGGAGCCGACCGCGAAGCGGGTGTGCTCGGTCGCGGGTTCGTGTCCGTCGATGTTCGCGTCGCCGAAGCCGCGCGCCAGGATGATCGCGTCGTCCTTCACGATCGCGATGGCCATGCCCGGGATGTGGAACTGCTCGCGCTGCGATTCGAGTTGCTGGCATATCCGCTCAAGCCGCTGCTCGATCGTCGGCTCATCGCCGCGCGCCGTGGCGGCGGGCGCCAGCGCCGCCAAGACCACCACAACATGAACCAGAATCGCCCGTGCCCTCTGCCTGCCGCGCCCTCGATTCCAAATCGTCGTCATCGTCGTCATCATGATCTTCTTCATCGTCCAGCATCCCATCTGCAAGCCTCCTGACGTTCTGCCGCGACCCCGCGTCGCCGGTCATCGAAACCGCAACCGCGGCCGTGCGACTCCAATCATAAGATTGAAATCTGAGTGCTGACGTGTCCGAATCGAAAGCAATTCGCGACACGCCGGCCGGCGGATCGAGCACGTGCGGCTGCGGTCGGGAGAGGAGTCAGGTCGAAGGCCCACCCCGCCACGGCAGGCAGGAAGTGGCGAGGGTGAGGGCCGCGACGTGCCCCTCTCCCAGCCGGGGGGGGTGGGAGAGGGGTTAGGGGTGAGGGCGGCATGTGCAAGTGCGCCCGCCAATCCAGGCGGGTACGATTCGCACAGCCGCATCGTTCTGAATGCATCCGAGTGCGCGGAAACATGAATCACTGCAAGCACATGGACGCGAGCGACACCACCGCGATCCAGGGAGTCATCGACGTGACGGGTTACGACGTGCGCGGCGACCTCAATCTCAGCGGCAACGTGAACACGACGGACAAAACCATTGCCGCGGCGAACACCAACACCGGCGGCTGGGGCGTGCTGTCCGGCTCGGACTACGCCAACCGGAAGGGCTACGCGGGCTACGAGTTCGACGACATCGTCGCCGGCGCGCAGAGCATGTGGCACGTGCGCCATCGCGTGCTGAATTCAGATCTTGGGCGGTGGATGCAAAGGCTTGCAAAGCGGGGGGAATACTCCCAAAACGGGTATACATTTGCGAGTTCACAACCAGTTCAAGTCACTGATGCCAGCGCGCGTAAGTCGTCCGCGGGTGGCGGATCGGCAGGTGAGTTGGATCGACCTTGTGAGCTCTTTGATCCGCATTGTCGATACACGGAGGAACTGGATCCGCGTTCACGACCCTGTAGTGAATTGGATCCTCATCAAGGACGGTGTGCGGCATTCGTGGATCCAAACACGCAGTCTGAACATGACGCGTGTTGTCAGTGGGCCGATCTCCAGGCGCTTAACGGTTGCGACTGGCTTCGCGCGCTGCCCAATTGTCCTTGCATGCTTTTCCTGGGAATCAATGGTGGTGTGCCATTGCTGCCGATTGGCTGGGAAGGATTGGAATACAATCCTTCATACCATCCCGGTGCCCGATGGTGCATTCGTTCGACTCCGATGCCAGATGAAAGCGGCCAACAATGCTGCTACGATGCACTAGGCGATCTGATTACGCGTGGACCCGGTGCTGGGACGCCAGATCTATATTCACCGGGGGCGAATCCACCGTTGCACTGGGATGAGGATGTTACCCCATTTAACGAGTGCGAGGCAGCCAATCTCTTGGAGGTGTATTGGTTGTATCGGCCACCCAATAATGGCAACAACTGTCCCGACAATCCGCCCTATCCGTAGGGTTCTAGTTTTCGGGATGTGGAGTGATGGAGAGCCGACGTGACTTACAATCGCCTTGTGATGGCTGCGTACCTTGCGATGGCTGTAGCCAACGCTGCAGCAGTGATCTTTGCCATCATTCAACTCTGGCCCATGTTCCAATATGGACTAGAGATCGGGATCCCAAGCTTTGCGCTACCATATGCACCTGGAGTGGGTCTGCTAGCTTGCAACTTCGTGCTTCTGATTATCAGTCGGGGACGGCACAACTACGCCAGATTGTTGCTCCTATTATTCAATTGCCTTATGGTGGCATTTGTGTTCATTGCCCTGCGCGCTAAGTCATTGGATTTGTTGCCGGCCGTACCATTTGGATCTGGGTATACGATCATTGTAATCGCGGTCTTGAGTGCGGCGACAACTGCCCTTAGTGCGCGAGAGTGTGAGAAGGTAGGCTGTGCCGTCTGCGGTTACGACACCAGTTTCGCTCATTCCGATCGTTGCCCAGAGTGTGGTGCCGAGATCGGGTCAACTGAGTGCCGAACGAAGTGATGACCGCACGCACGACATCGTCAACCAGATCGTCGGCCGGGACACCGATGACGACTCCACCGATGACCACAACCCCGTGCATCTCTACCGCGGCGGGATCGAAGCCGACGATGAGGACTACACCTACAAGTACGACGTGTGGGGACGGCTGGTCGAGGTGAACGAGACCGGCAGCGGCGATCCCGTGGCGCGCTACGGCTACAACGGCAACGGCTTCCGCATCACCAGCACCTGGGACAGCGACACCGACGGCGATATCGACGGCAACGATGAGAAGGTCCACTTCGCGTATGGCCCGAACTGGACTATGCTCGCTGTGATCGAGGAAGGCGATGAGCCGGACAAACCCACGGAGGAATTCGTGTACGACAACGCCGGCGCGAGCGGCATGGGATCATCGTCATACATTGATGAAGTGATCCTGCGCGACCGCGACACGGACGATGATGAAGTGCTCGACGAGCGCATCTACATTCTCCAGAACTGGCGGCACGACGTGGTCTGGCTCGTCACTGACATGGGCGCGCAGGTCGAGCAGGTGCGCTACTCGGCCTACGGCGCGCCGACCAACATCCCCGCAGGTGACACCGACCAGGACGGCGATGTCGATGCCACCGACACAAGCCAGATTCAGACATGGATTGATGCGCCTGCATATGACGTGCGCGGCGACCTGAACCTCAGCGGCAACGTGAACACGACGGACAAGAC
>CAZLDF010000096.1:0-3815 GCA_964558095.1 uncultured Isosphaeraceae bacterium
GCAGGTGCACCATCGGCCGCTCGTCGATCGTGACGGACGCGATGCGCATCGCCTCGAGCGGCCGGTCCTCACCGCCGCGAGGAAGCATGTCATGCAGCGGCTGATCGCTTTCGTGCATCATCATGTGCGGCGCCAGCCACAGCCGGTAGCGGTCCCACGCCTGCTGCAATCGCCGCGGCAGGGCGACCGGCACGTCGAGGCCCATCAGCCGGCGCATCTGCTGCGGCGGCGAATCCATCGTCAGCTTGCCTTCGTCGATCCGGCAATCCAGGCGCAGCTCGATGCGGCTGGCCCCCCCTCTATCATGCCCTCTCGCCTCATCGCCCTCGTCTTCGTCGCCGGAGCTTTCGCACACCGCCTGCGTCACGTCGCGATAGTTGTGCAGATCGCGATACCGCCGGGCGAGGCAGTCGAACAGTTCCCCGGCTTCGAGCGAGTCGTCCACGCCCGTCATGCCCGCGCAGGCCCAGGGGCTCTGCTGCAGCGTGCGAAGCGCGTCGCCCCCCCCCACGGCGGCCGCATGCTCGGTCGCTGCGCGCGCTGAAGCCTCGGGCAAAGCGACGGCGCAAGGCGTCGGGCCGCCCGCAAGCAGCACGACTGCGATCAGTTCAACAAGCTGGGGCATCGAACGCCTCGTCCGCTGTTCCAAGCGGTCCTGACCGGCCGATCTCATGCGGCCGGTCTTTGTCCCCCTCGCCCACTGTACCATCGAACAACCCCTGCACGCCAGAGCCTATTCGCAGAATCTCCGCAAAGCTCGCCCGGCCGCGGCACCGTGATCGCCGCACACCATCACGCTGTTCGCCCAACTGGAGCGATTCTTCGGCCCCCTGACATTGGGGCCACAGAGTCGATCACAGGCGAGGACGCTTGTGCCACCCAACGTCGTGAACTTCTCTTCGGGGTGCCACACTTTGGGTCCGGGCTTTGCCGGACCAAAGTGTGCGGGATCGTCATGAAGTGCCGAGTCGAACCACACTCTGTCCTGCGGAACAGAGGCTGGCACCCAGTCTTGGGCCTCAGTTCACGGCTTTGCGTGCCACCGTGCTGCGAGGCGTTCTTAGGAAAGTTTCTTATCCCGCGGTCAGCATCAGGATCACCACGCTGAGCACGAGGGCGTTGGAGATGCCGTGGACGATCATGCAGGGGATGATCGAGCCGCGCCACTCGCGGAGGATGACAAACGCCCACGCCAGGCCCATCAACGCGGGGATCGCCACCCAGCCTTGGGGATGGATCGCCGCAAAAAGAAAGCTGCTGATCATCCCGCTGAAGAGCACGCTGACGAACTGGCCCAGCCCACGAGAGGAATCGCGGAGGTGGCGATAGAGCACGCCGCGGAACATGGTTTCCTCGACGATCGGCGCCGCCACCGCCGCCAGAATCAGGATCACCAGCTTCGCCAGCACATCCGGCCCGGCCACTTCCAATACGATCGGGTGCGCCGGGTCGGACATCGGCGAAAACAAGTTGCCGACTTCCTGCGGCGAGAACATCTCCTGCACCATCATCAGCAGCAGCGTCAGCGCCAGGCCGATGCCCAGCAGCGGCAGCGCCATCGCATAGCCCGCGATGCCGACCAACGGCTGCATCAACGGGTTCTTGCCGAACGTCCAGCCGATGTCCGCTCGCACTTGCCGCCACGGCACGCCGCGAACCACCGGCCAGATGAGCGCGATCAGGCTGAAGAAGAATGCCGCCATGCTCGCGAGCAGTCCCTGAACGGGCGGCAGCGCCGCCGCCGCGGCCACAATGCCCGCCGCAACCTGCAAGCCGAAGAACGAAATCAGCCAGACCGCGAACGTCTCGGCGTAGATGCCGTGGTGCGTTGCGCTTGCATGCAGGTTCGTCGGCGCCTTTCGCAGGCCCATCATCACGAGCAGGACGATCAGGCCGATCAATCCCAGCAAGCCGATGCAGCCAAGCGCGACCACGACGCCGACGAGCGTGAACATGACAAACTTCGCGGGCTGAAGCGCCCGCTGGCGCGCCCGCAGATCGGTCGTATCGGGTGGAGCGAGCGCGAGTTCGCCGAACCACTCCAGTTCGCTGCGCATGAACGCGCGGTCGTCGGCGCTAAGCTTCTCGACGTTCGCGGCGATAGACCACAACGCCGGGTCCGCCTCCAGGTCATACAGCTCGTGCAGGATGCTCTGGACTCGCTCTTGTGGCTGTGTCAATTCGAACGGCGGGTCGAACGTGCCGCTGCGCTGTTCTTCGATGTCGAATTCGAGCGCATCAAGCTGCGCGGCGGCCTCCTCCGCGCCGGCCAATTCCGCGGCGAGAATCACGAACCGCTGGCGCTGATCGACCGTCCCTGAATTGATCTGCGGCTCGGCCTCGAGGTAGAGCGTTTCCGCCTGCGCCGGCGAAAAGTCCGTCATGAACTCGTGCGCGCCAACCAGATACATCCCCTGCAGGCGCATCATCAGCAGGCCCATCGGGTCGTCGGGGTTGGCGATGGTCTGGCTCTCGTCGGGCGACACCATCGGCTGAACGAAGATGAAGCCGCAGATGCCCGCAATGACGATCCACGCCAGCCACGTGATGCCTCGCGGCCCCCCCCCGCCCCCCCTGTTCCCCCCGCCCGCCCAACGCGGCGAGCGCCCGTCCGCCTCGCGATCGGGCCCGATCGAGATCGGCCCCCCCGGCGGCCCTCCCGGCTGGCCCTGCCAGTGCGTCGTCGGATACTGCGGCGAGTTCGGACCGGGCCACTGCGTCATTGGAACAGTTTCTCCATCGGCACAGGGTACACCGCCGCCACGGGCCGATCGACCGGGCCGCTCAGCGAGACCGCGCACGCCGCTGCGCCTCGCCCCGCGCCCATCAGCCACGTCGTCCGTGATTCCCGCTGTTCGGGGAGATCAGTTTCGCGAGGGGGCTTGTCCCCCTGCTTGGTGCGTGCACACGCGCCCAACCGCAGCGGGGTGTGCCCGCGCGCGAAATGGTGCATAGCCCATTTCGTCAGGACCGTCGCTCCTGGCACGCGCGGCATCGAAGCCGGTTGCCCATGATGCGAGCGGAGTTCGCTAAGCGCCGTCGTTCTCGCCCGCTGCACCACCAACATGACAAACGCCACAAGCAGGCCTTCGGCCTGCGATCAAGACGCAATGCACGTTCCGGGGCTGGCGGTCGCCGCGGCGACCTTCAGCCCCGGCTACTGACGACAAGCCCTTCGGGCTTTGAGGGCGACAGCCGTCGCCGGCGCTTACGGGCGAGACGCCCGTGCCACTCGACGCGGTGACCTTCATTCTGGGTGCCACACTTTGACCCGCGCTTCGCGGGCAAAGTGTGTGGATTGTCATGTGCGCCGGCGGACACGAGGGCACACGCTGCCCTGCGGGACAGAGTGTGGCACGCCATCAAGTCGCCGAAGATCACGGCGTCGCATGCGACTGCGCGTAAGCCGCCCTCACCCCTCACCCCTCTCCCCAGGGAGAGGAGAACAAAGCGCGCGCAAACGTGACGCTGCCGCTCCATGCGGCTGGACTTCGAGCGCGATCGCGCCATACTGCCTTGATGCGCGAGTGTTTCGCCAAGATCGCTCGCCGTGATCTTTGACAATAGCATAGTTCCTCACCCGCACCTCGCCGTGTGTCCGTGTTCTCCGTGGTGAGCTCGCGCCTTTCAATCGCCGTGCCGAACCGCGCGGCGAACGCTGCAAGTGCGCGAAAATCTCAATTGCGTCAAAAACGCGCGCGCAAAGTAAAGCGGGTCTTGCTGGAAGCTTGCCCAGATTCACAGTTTCACGCCCACGTGCGACCGCCAAGCGCGCGATTCTGCACCAGATGCGCGCACGCAATGCGCCCGAGTGC
>CAZLDF010000097.1:0-3378 GCA_964558095.1 uncultured Isosphaeraceae bacterium
GTCGTCGATGCCGAG
Organism: uncultured Isosphaeraceae bacterium; assembly: GCA_964558095.1. GTDB lineage: Bacteria > Planctomycetota > Phycisphaerae > Phycisphaerales > SM1A02 > CAZLDF01. The sequence goes on from CAZLDF010000097.1 coordinate 16, forward strand.
GAACTGCATTCCTCGCACGGCATCAAGATCACCACCAAGCAGAACTACATCTGGCTCGACGCCTCGCATGTGTCCTGCGCTTACCAGGCGCGCATGGACATGTGATCGAGCGCGAGCCGCTCACCCCATCACCCACTCATGCCCCTGACTTCCGATCAACTTCGCGCCGCGTTCGCCGACCTCAATGGCCAGCGCGGCGTGGTGCGCATCGAGTTCGACAGCGGCAAGAGCTGCACGGTGAAGAACGCGATCCTCGTTCCCGTCGAGGACGACAACGTTTTGAAACTTACCGATGGCGCGCACGAGTTTCTCATCGACGCAGAGCGCGTGACATGGATCGAGATCGGATGACAAGTTAAGCCGCCGCGTCCACGCGGCGAAACGAACAACACACCACGAACAACGAACGACGAACCACAAGGAACCACAACCATGCCCGCAAAACAAATCGCATACGACGTCGATGCCCGCGAGAGAATGCTTCGCGGCATTCAGAAACTCGCCAAGGCCGTCAAGGTCACGCTCGGCCCGACCGGCCGGGTCGTGATCCTCGAAAAATCCTTCGGCGCGCCGACCGTGACCAAGGACGGCGTGACCGTCGCCAAGGAAATCGAACTCGACGACCCATACGAGAACATGGGCGCGCAGATGGTCAAGGAAGTCGCCAGCAAGTCCTCGAAGGACGCGGGCGACGGTACCACCACCGCCACCATCTACGCCGAAGCCATCTTCCAGGAAGGCCTCAAGAACATCACCGCCGGCGGCAACGCCAACCAGATCAAGCGCGGCATCGACAAGGCCGTCGAAGCCGTCGTCGCTGAACTCAAGAAGATGTCCAAGCCCATCAAGAGTTCGACCGAAATCGCGCAGGTCGGCACCTGTGCCGCCAATCAGGACGCGAACATCGGCAAGATCATCGCCGAGGCGATGGACAAGGTCGGCAAGGACGGCGTGATCACGGTCGAAGAAGGCCAGTCGCTCGACACCAACGTCGATCTCCTCGAAGGCATGCAGTTCGACAAGGGCTACCTGTCGCCGCACTTCGTCACGAACGCGGCGACGATGGAAGCCGTGCTCGAGGATTGCTACGTGCTGATCCACGAGAAAAAGATTTCGAGCGCGAAGGACTTCCTGCCCCTGCTCGGCAAAGTCGCTGAATCGGGCAAGACGCTGCTCATCATCGCTGAGGACATCGAAGGCGAAGCGCTGGCGACGCTGGTCATCAACAAGCTGCGTGGCGTGCTCAAGTGCGCTGCCGTGAAGGCGCCCGGCTTCGGCGATCGCCGCAAGGAAATGCTCAGCGACATCGCGGTCCTCACCGGCGGCACGGCCATCATGGAAGACCTCGGCATCACGCTCGAGGGCTTCGAACTCAAGGACCTCGGCCGGGCGAAGAAGGTCACCGTCGCCAAGGACACCACCACCATCGTCGAAGGCGCGGGCAAGACCAAGGACATCCAGGGCCGCATCGAGCAGATCAAGGCCCAGATCGAAAACACCACCAGCGAGTACGACGCCGAGAAGCTTCAGGAGCGATTGGCCAAGCTCGCAGGCGGCGTGGCGCAGATCAACGTCGGTGCCGCGACCGAAGTCGAAATGAAGGAGAAGAAGGCCCGCGTCGAGGACGCTCTGCATGCCTGCCGCGCTGCTGTGGAAGAAGGCATCCTGCCCGGCGGCGGCGTCTCCGTCATCCGCGCACGCAAGGCCCTCGATGGCGCCCGCAAGAAGGCCACCGGCGACGAGAAGGTCGGCTTCGACATCGTCTGGCGCGCCCTCGCGGCCCCCATCAAGCAAATCGCTTCCAACACCGGCATGGAAGGCTCCATCGTCGCGCAGAAGGTCGAAGAGTCAAACGACACCAACTTCGGCTTCAACGCGATGACACAGACCTACGAAGACCTCGTGAAGTCCGGCGTCATCGTGCCGACGAAGGTCGAGCGCATCGCCCTGCAAAACGCAGCCAGCATCAGCGGCCTGCTCCTGACCACCGACTGCGCCATCACTGAGATCAAGGAAAAGAAATCCAAGGTCCCGGCCGGTGGCGGCGGCGGCGGGATGGATGATTTCGATTATTGATCGCCCCCTTACTCCACTCCCTCTCCCCTCGGGAGAGGGCTGGGGTGAGGGCCGTTCGTGCGAGCAAATGCGCACGAACGCACAATCAGAACCACGCACCCGCCGGGCGAAAGCCCGGTGGGTGCTTTCGTTAATATGCGGCAACTCTCACTCGACCTCTGAGGAAAGCCGATGTCGTCCCTGGGCAAACTGTTGGATAGGATTCTGCGATCCGAATCGGACCGCAACATTCGCTTCACCGATCTGCGCCGCCTGTTGGTTTCGCTGGGATTTGCGGAACGAACCAAGGGAGGCCATCATATTTTCCACCGCGAGGGCGTGGAAGAATCATCAACCTCCAACCGTTGCCCGGTGGCAAAGCCAAGCCATACCAAGTCAAACAGGTTCGGAACCTCATCCTGCAGTACAAACTCTTCCTGAAGAAACCCGAGCCATGAAATACGAAGTGATCATCTATTGGAGCGAGGAAGACGCGGCGTTCATCGCCGAGGTGCCGGAGCTACCCGGCTGCATGGCGGATGGACCAACGCAGGCCAAGGCGCTCGCGGCGGTGAAAAAGGTCGCGGCGGAGTGGTGCGACACCGCCCGCACGCTCGGCCGCCAGATTCCACAGCCAAAGGGGCGACTTCGATATGCGTGAGAGCATGCAGGTCGGCTCCGCCGCTTGGGGGGGGGGTGGGCGCGACCCGACATCCTTCCGCACCGGCGCTGATCCGCGGCTCGCGCCACGCCTTCGCCGCACGCCCGATACCATGTGGCCTCCATGGCCCGCGTGTACATCGAGACCACGATTTCGAGCGCTTCGATGGGGTCGCAGTTCTGAAGCGCGAGTTCGAACGTGCGCGTGCACTCGCGCGTGCAAGCCCAGGGATAGCTATCCCCCACTTGCGCGGATCGTTTTCGATCGACTGAATGATGATGTGCAAGTGATGGTCGTCGAGCGCAGCAGCGGCGATCGGAATGCGCTTCTCCGTCAGTTTCTCAATGACCGCATCGAGCGCCACTTGTCGCGCTTCGCGCGAGAGATGAACAGCATCGCGCTTCATGCGTCGTTTCGATTCCGCGTGCATGCCGTCAAACTTGCCTTCGGGCGGCGGGTTGCGATAATCGCCATCGACATCGAGTCGATGGTGCCGCGTGCGGAAGCCGCGCGGGTCGCCGGGGAGCCACGTGCCGTAGGTGTTGGCGGTGCAGTGGTACCAGTCGCGCCAGGGAGGCATGGTCGCGGAAGTATCGCGAAGTTACTTGCGTTTGTCCACGCAAGCCCAGGGATAGCTATCCCTGGGC
>CAZLDF010000098.1:0-3297 GCA_964558095.1 uncultured Isosphaeraceae bacterium
GCGCCGGGCACATCACGGCCGTTCGCTCAACCTCGACATCACCTCGATGATCGACGTTGTCTTTCTGCTGATCATCTTCTTCATGGTCACCGCCCGCTTCGCGCGCGAGACGCGCGCCGAACTGGACCTGCCCCAGGAGGCCGGCGAGCAGCAGGAAGTCCCGGATGAAGTCGGCTTCGTCATCAACATCGATCGACAGGGGCGCATCATCGTCAACTCACAAATCGTCGATCTCGACACGATGACCAGTCTCGTCCGCGACGAAATCGCGCGCCAGCCGCAGCAGGACCCGCACGGCCTGAAGCTGACGATTCGCGCCGATCGGCAGGCGGATGCGGCGGCGCTGAACAACGTCATCGCGCGGCTGCAGGAAGTCGGCGTGGGCGTGGCGCGCCTCGCGACGGAGGTGCCGCGCTAGCGGCGCGTGCTATGCGCATTCGCGTGCCCCAGTCCCGCCGCAGACTCGATCGCATCTCGCTGAATCTGGCGAGCATGATCGACGTGACGTTTCTGCTGCTGGTCTATTTCATCGTGACGATGGTGCTCCTGCCGCCGGAGGATCGCTTGAGCCCGATGCTGCAGACGCAGGCGGAGGCGGCGGGTCCGACGAGCGACCTGCAGCCGCAGGTGATCGAAGTGCGGAGAATCGACGAGCGGCCGGCGTATCGGCTGGGGACGCGCGTGTTTTCGCGGAAGCGTGATCTTGCGGCGGCGCTGCAGCCGCTTCCCAAGAGCGCGGGCGTGTTCGTCCACGTGTTTGAGCATGTACCGGTGGAGTTCGCCGTCGCCGCCATGCAGGCGGCGCACGACGCCGGTTTCGAGCAGGTGACCTATGTTCCCGGCGAGCCGTAATCCAGCAGCGCCGACGAGCGGCAATCGCGTGGGCGCGCGCCGGGTGGCGCTTGCGCTTGCCGCGATCGCCGCGCTTGTTGTGCTGACCGCGTCCGCTCAAGCGGACGATGTCGCCGACTATCTCGATCGCCTGGGCATGACGCGGTTGTTGCTCGTGCATCTCGAAGAGCAGCTTGATCGCGACGAGCTGCCTCCTTCGCAGCGGCAGGAAGCGCTCCTGCGGCTGGCGCGGATGTATGCGTCGATGCTGGAAACCGAAGCCGCCGGTTCGACGCGCGACGAGCTTTCTGAACGGGCCGCGGCGCTGCTCGCGACGCTTGCGCAGGAGCATCGCAATGAACTGGAATTGGCGCTGCTTCGCGCCGAGTACCGGCTGTATGAGCAGACGGCGGAGCAGCATCGGCTGCGCCTGGCGAGCGAGGAGGAACTCGAAGCCGCGCGGAGCGGTCTTGGCGGATTGATCCAGAAGTTCGACGGCTTGCGCAAGCGCCTGGAAGAGCGAGCCGCCGCCGCCGACCGGCGCGTCGGGCGCGCCACCGGCCGGGCGGCGGTCGTCGCGGACGAGCAGTCGCAGCAGTTGCGGCGACTGCTCGACCACGCGACGTTTCTCAACGCGTGGGCGCTGTACTACCAGTCGTGGCTGCACGATCGCCCGGAGAACGCCCGCGCCGCCGAGCCGCTCTTCGCCTTCATGCTGCAGATGGAGGAATCGTTTCCCGACGCCAACGACGTGTCGGTCGATCTTCGCGGCGCCGAAGCATTCGCGCGTTCGATTCTCGGCATGAGTTTGTGCAAGACGCTTTCATCGAACCGCGAAACGGCGATCGAGTGGATCGAACTGCTGCAGCACGAGAACACCTATGAGCCGCTGCGGGCGCAGGCGGATGCGTGGAAGAGCTATGTGCTGATGGAGTTCGGGTCGTTCGACGAAGCGGCGGCGCTGTACGACGCCCGCCGTGCCGCGGGGGCGCCCATTGCCGTGGCGTGGATGCGACTGATGGCGGTGGCGGCGCTGGAGGCGCGCGGCACGCACCGCCGGGCGGAGGAACTCGCCCGCCGCGCCGTCGCCGATCTTGCCGCCGACGGGGAGCTGAGGCAGGTGCTCGATCTCGCCAACCGATACGGCATGGAAGCGCTGGGAAGCAGCGGCTTTGCGATGCGCTATGTCCAGGGCGTGCTCGAATACGAAGCCGCGCGCGAAGCACACGGAGCGGATCGTCCGACCATCGACGCGGCGCTGGGCGCGCAGTATGAATCCGCCGCCGCCCATCTGCTCGCCGCTTATGACGAGCCCGACGCGGGCCAGTACGATCAGGCGCGTGCTTCGACGCTTCGCCTGGCGGCGATGTGCCGGTATTACCAGAGCCGCTTTCTCGATGCGCAGCGGCTCTTCGAGCGGGCCGCCGAGGCCTTGCCTCGGGATCAGGCTGAAGAAGCGCTGTGGATGGCGATCGTGTGCCTGGACATGGTCAGCCGCGAAGCGAAGGACAACGCTCCGCTGGCTGCGCAGCTCGCGGCGCTCACGGCGCGGTTTCTCGCGGAGTTTCCTTCAAGCGCCCACGCCCCGACGCTGGCGCTGCGCCAGGTCGCCAGCGAATCGCCCTCGCGGGCTGCGGTGCAGCGTCTGCTGTCGATCCCGCCCAACAGCGATGTGTACGACGCCGCGCGGTTGCGCGCCGCGGAGATGCTCTTTCTGCTCTATCGCTCCGCGGACGAGAGCGAGCGCGCGGACATCGCATCGGAGCATCTTTCGCTCGCGATGGCGCTGCACGGCGAATACGAGGCGGCGGCGCTGACGCGCGAGTCCGCGGTAGCCGCCGAGGCCTATGTTCGCCTCAGCCGGCAAATCCTGGAGGTGGCGCTTTCGCCGGGCGTGTCGCGCACAGCCGCGGCGACGACGGTGTTCGCCTCGCTCGATCGGCTGGCGGCTGAGGGCGAGCTGTCGATCGAATCGTTTCGCGGCGAGTTGGACTTTCGCCGCGTCCAGCTTCGCCTGCTGCAGTCCGATCGAGTCCGCGCCGCGGCGATCGCCAACCGCATGTGGGAGCGCGACCCCGGCGATTCGTGGGCGCGCTACGCCGCTCGCGCCATGTTCCGCGACAGCGTCGAACGCTGGAACGCAGCCGCGGGTGGATCGTCCGATCGCGATGCGCATCGCGCCGACGTGATCGTCTTCGGCGAGCGCGTGCTGCGCGAATTCGCCGATCAAAGCGCCGCGATGCAGCGGGCCGATGTGATGGGCTACTTCGCGATTGTCGCGTCGGCCTACATGCAAAGCGACGAGCGGGCCGCCAACGTTGACCACGCGCGGCGGGCGATGGAACTGTACGAACTGCTGCTCGCACAGCGCGAGCGCAACCGCGAGTTCCTTCGCGCTGCGGCGCTGCTCAGCGAGCGGGTGAATCAGCCGAAGCGCTCGCTCGAACATTGGCGATTGCTCCTCGC
>CAZLDF010000099.1:0-3482 GCA_964558095.1 uncultured Isosphaeraceae bacterium
TTGTAGTGCAGGTAGAACTTCTTGGCGTACTCGGGCACGAGGCCATCGACGATCTGCTCGTTGCGCTGCGTGCCGAGCGTGCACTGCACGATCGACTGCGTCTCGCCGCGCTGGAACAGCGCCGAGCCGTGCGGACGCGGGAAGATCGCCACCTGCATCTTCAGCGGGCGAATCTGCCGCAGCTCGCGGCCGTCGGCGCGCACGCCGGTCTGCGCCAGCAACCGGTGAGCGATCTTCTTTTCGAGCAGCCGGAAGGCTTCCTTGGCCATTGAGTACTGGCGCTGTTTGGCTTCGTGCTCGAGCACGCCCAGGCTCTCGCGCACAGCGAAGTGCTGATCGAGCATCTCATCGCGCAGCCGCTTGATCGCCTCCTGGCGGTTCTGCTTGCCGGGAATCCGCCGCGCCTCATCGAGCTTGGCGCCGACGAGCGACTTCACCTTGTTGGTGATCTCGTCGGTGGGCACGACCAGATTGCCCGCGTGCGTTTGGGTCCGGCCGGCCTTCTCGACCAGCTCTCGCTGCATGTCGAGGATGGGCTTGATGCCCTCTTCGTAGCCGAACTTGATCGCGGCCAGAACATCAGCTTCGGGAACTTCCGCGGCGCCGACTTCGATCATGTTCACGCCGTCGGCGTGGCCCGAAATGACCAGGTCGAGATCGGAAAACTCCATCTGCCGCGTGGTCGGATTGATGACGAACTGTTCGCCGTCGTCGGTGATGATTCGACCGACGCGAACCGTGGCGACGGGGCCCTGGAACGGCGCATCGGTCAGGCAGACCGCCGCCGAGGCCGCCGTGCACGCCAGCACGTCGGTGTCGTTCTGCTCGTCGTGGCTCATCACCCACGCCTGAATCTGGATCTCCTCGATGAATCCGTCCGGAAAGAGCGGGCGGATGGGGCGATCCATCATGCGCATGGTGAGGATTTCTTTTTCCGAGGGCGGTCCCTCGCGCTTGCGAAAACCGCCGGGGAACTTGCCCGCGGCGGCGTAGCGTTCGCGATAGTCGCACTGCAGGGGGAAGAAGTCCAGGCCGGGGCGGGGATCGGCCCGAACGGCCGTGGCGAGGATTGCCGATTCGGCGTACCTCGCAATGACCGCGCCGGAGGCGAGCTTGGCGATCTCGCCTGTTTCCAGGCGCAGCGTGCGCCCGCCGATTTCTCGTTCAACAAAGATTGGGTTCATGAAACTGCCTCGTTTTCAAAGATGTCGTCTCGCGCGACGGGCGGGCATCGGAAATGGGGACTTCTGGGTCCGCACCGACGCCTTGGGTGCGAGCGAGCGGCTGGGTGAGGCAGCCGCCGTCACCGCGGAGGAGGCAGTGGGCAAAGAGCAGAACGAGACACGCCGGGGTGTGTGGGGGCTGCTGTTTGCCGACTCCCGCCTTCGGGCGCGATGGCTGCACGCTCGGTTCGCTACTTGCGCAAACCGAGCTTCTTGATGACGTTCTGGTAACTGTCGCGATCGGTTCGGCTGAGGTAGCGGAGCAGGCGATTGCGCTTGCCGACCATGAGCTGCAGCCCCCGCCTCGATGAAAAATCGTGGTGATGGCCTCGGACGTGTTCGGTGAGTTCTGTGATGCGCTGGGTGAGCAGGGCGATCTGGACTTCCGGCGAGCCGCCGTCCTTCTCGTGCCTGCGATACTCCGTGATCAGCTTCTTCTTGACTGCCTCTGCGATGGGCATGTGAGCGTGTTCCTCTGTCGGTCTATGGGGATTCAACGTCTTTTCTTGGTCGCGTAGTTTAGCACGAGGGGGGCGGGATTCCAAACCAGAGCCTAGGGATTGGGCAACCGGTTATGATGCCCGCCCCCTATGGGCACTACCACTCGCGTCCTGATCGCAGACAGCCTGGCCCCGGAAGGCCCCAAGTGGCTCCAGAGCCAGCGCGGTGTCCACGTGAGCATCCAGAAAGGGCTCAGCGGGGACGCCCTCGCAGCGGCGCTCGCCGATCACGATGGCGTGGTGGTTCGCTCGGCCATCAAAATCACCGCCGCCGACCTCGACGCCGCAATGGCGCTGCCCGGCGCCAACCTCAAGGCGATCGCCCGCGCGGGCGTCGGCGTGGACAACATCGACCTGGACGCGGCGACGAAGTACGGCATCGCGGTGATGAACTCCGCCGCCGCCAGCACCATCACCACCGCCGAGCACGCCTTCGCACTGATGGCCGCCCTGGCCCGCAACATCGCCCCCGCCGCCGCCACCCTGTCCGCCGGGGGATGGGACCGCAACAAATTCACCGGCGCCCAGCTCCACGGCCGAACGCTCGGCGTGGTCGGCATGGGACGCATCGGCCAGACGATGGCGCAGCGCGCGATCGCCTTCGGCATGAACGTCATCGGCTTCGACCCGTATGTGACAGCCGACAGCATGCTCGATGGCAAAGTGCGCATGCTGCGCTCCTTCGACGACCTGATCTCGCAGGTCGATGTCGTCAGCTTCCACGTGCCCATGACCGAGCAGACCGAGGGCATGCTCGGCCGCGAGCAGTTCGCGAAAGCCCGCCCGGGCCTTCTCGTCATCAACGCGGCAAGGGGGGGAATCGTCGATGAGGCCGCGCTCATCGAAGCGCTCGACAGCGGCCACTGCGCCGGCGCTGCGATCGACGTCTTCACCACCGAGCCACCGCCCGCCGATCATGCTCTGCGCAAGCATCCAAAGGTCTTGTGCACGCCGCACCTCGGCGCGAGCACGGAAGAGGCGCAGGAAGCCGTCTCGATCGACGCATGCAAGGCGCTGCTGATGTACCTTCGCGGCGAGGCGCTGATCGGCTGCGTCAACGCGGGCGGCCTCAGTCTCGACCTCGATGACCGGCAGAAGGCCTTCGCCGACCTGTCCGGCAGAATGATCCGTTTGCTCGACGCTTCAGCGCAGACGCCGGCGTTCAGCGCCATCCGCTTCCGCGTGCGCGGCAAGTCGATCGCCGGCAAGGCCGACACCATCGCCTGCCACGCGCTGACGCAGCTTCTGCAATCGCGGCTGGATCAGCCCGTGACGGTCATCAACGCGCCCCACATCGCCGAAGAGCGCGGCATCGCGACCAGCACCACCATCGCCTCGCACGAAGGCGAAGATCGATTGCGCATCGAACTCTCCGGCGGCGGGGATCAAGGGGGGGCGTGGCGCGTCGATGGCGCGATCTACGAAGACGGCCTGCCGCGGATCACCAATCTCAACGGCTACGCGCTCGACATGGTGCCCGCGGGCCAGATGGTCCTGCTGACCAACGACGACGTGCCGGGCATGATCGGCAAGGTCGGCGCTGCGTTCGGCGCTGCGAAGGTCAACATCGCCGAGATGGTGATCGGCCGGCGATCGGCGAGTGAAGGCGGGACGGAGAAGGGGGGGCAGGTCGCGATGATGATTCTTAAGCTCGACGCTTCACCGGGCGAGAAACTGCTGCAAACGCTTCGCCAAACCGATGGCGTGCGCGCCGTGGCGCAGGTGCGGTTGCCCGCGGTCAACTGAAGGTCGTGTCGAT
>CAZLDF010000100.1:0-2756 GCA_964558095.1 uncultured Isosphaeraceae bacterium
GATTGTCGATAATGGCGTGCAGGCGCGCCGGTTGCCGTTCGAGCGTTCTCGGCAGCCCACGCGATTGCACGCCGCCATCGATTCTTCGGACTCGACGGCCGAAGAATCGATCACAGGCGAGACGCCTGTGCCACCGCCGCACTCATGGGCGAGACGCCGGTGCCACTGTTGGATGTGCCGCTGCGCCGTCCAGCAGCAGCGCGCAGTCGATCAGCGTCAAGTGCGAGTACGCCTGCGGCACGTTGCCCAGCGCCAGCTTTTCAATCGGCTCGTACTGCTCGGAAAGCAATCCCGTCGGCCCGACGAGCGCGAGCATCGCTTCGAACAGCGCGCGGGCCTCATCGACGCGACCCAGCGCCACGTACGACTGAATCAGCCAACCCGTGCACAGGTGAAACCCGCCTTCGACGCCGGGCAATCCGTCATCGGCGTGGTATCGATACACCACAGGGCCGTCGCGCAGGTGTTCCTCAACCGCGGCGACCGTTCCCATGAAGCGATCGTCCGACGGATCGAGCAGCCCGCTGAGGCCCACGAGCAGGCAGCTCGCGTCGTAGTCCGTTCCGTCGTAGGCGGCCGTGAACGTGCGCTGATCGGACTTGTAGCCGTGTTCGAGCACGTCCGCGGCGATCTCATCGCGCAAGGCCGCCCAGTCGTCGTTGTCGCGATCGAGAAATCGCTGGGAAACTCGAATGGCGCGATCGACCGTGCACCAGCACATCACCTTCGAGTGCACGTGATGTCGGCGCGGGCGGCGGATTTCCCAGATGCCGTGGTCAGGTTCGCGCCACCGCATGCGCACGCCATGGACCATCTTCTCGACGAGACTCCAGTGTTGCGACGAAAGCGGCGCATCGAGTTCGGCAAGCTGGGCGATGAGTTCGGCGATCGGGCCGAAGACGTCAAGCTGCACCTGTCGCGCCGCGGCGTTGCCGACGCGCACCGGCCTGCTGCCGCGATACCCGGCTAGCTCGCTGATTTCCGCTTCGGGGCCGAGTTCTTCGCAGCGAACGCCGTACAGCGGGTGCAGGCGCTCGGGCGATTCGCACGAATCGATCGCGCTGAAGACCCAGTCGAGAAAGTGCATCGGCTCGGCGAGGCAGCCGAGGCGCGCCAGCGACGACGCGGCCATCGCGGCGTCGCGAATCCAGCAATAGCGGTAGTCCCAGTTGCGTACGCCGCCGATGTGCTCGGGCAAGCTCATCGTGCCCGCGGCGGAAATCGCGCCGGTCGGACCATAGCACAACCCCTTCAACAGCATCGCGCTGCGCCGCACGGATTCCGTGGCCGTCGTCGGCAGGCGCAACTGTTCGGACCACGACGACCAGAATCGACCGGTGAAGTTGGCGCGATCGCTCGGGGAAGTCGAAGCAGCACGCAAACTGCCCGTGCCCAGACGAAGCTCGAGCGTCAGCGGCGAATCGGTCAGCTCGACTTCGGCCTCGGCGGTCTGATGATCGCCTTCAGCGCGAAGCCGCCACGCGACGCCCGGCGCGCGAAGCACGATCGGGTCGTGCGTGTCCTCAACTTCCAGGCCGTCGTCGCGCACCTTAATGCGCGTGTGAAGGCGGCTGAAGTCCGGCCGCGGCGCGAAACGGATGCGCACGCGGCCTCGACCTTCGATGATACGGATGAGGTCGCTGCGCCCGGCGCGCTGGCTGGGCCGGCCGCTCGAACAGTCCAGGAAATCGGTGACGGTGAACGTGGGCCACTTGGTCTGCAGCACGAGCGTGCTTTCGAGATAGCCTTGCTCCACCGGCTTCTCGCCATCGGCGGATTCGACGCTGAAGCGGCCTGCGGTCGGTCCGCCAAGCAGTTCGCTGAAAATCGACGGGCTGTCGATGCGCGGCACGCAGAACCACGTCACGCTCGCCGCGGGCGTCACGATCGCGATCGTTCGCAAATCTGAGAGCATGCTGTGGCGCTCGATGGGCACCGCGGCTGCGCCGACGAGCCACTCGTCGCGCAGTTCAGACAGTCGAGCGAGGACGCGCGCCACATCCTGCGGATCGTCAACTCGAAACGGCGCCTGCGATTCGCCCGGGCCGACTTTGATCGCTACATCGGGGCCTGAAAGCGTGGCGAAGGCGTCCTCGTCGGTTCGGTCGTCGCCGAAGAACACGACGGCTGATGCGCCGACGCGATGGCGAATCTTCCGCAGCGCCTCGCCCTTATTGGTGGCGACGACCGCCAGCTCGACGACCTTCTTGCCGTGCTTCGTGTACACGCCCTCGATCGCGCCGGGACCGCCAAGCACCTTGTCAAGCAGCTCCGGTTCCAGCGCATCGCCGACGTTGCGATAGTGAAACGCGATGCTCGCGGGCTTTTCCTCGATGATCACGCCCTGGTGCGCCGACGCGATGGCGCCGAGTTCCTCGCGCAGCCGATCGCGCAGCGCGGCGGACTGCGGCGGAAGGCTCGTCGAGAAGTCGAGGTCGAATTCGCTGCCGTGGCTTCCGACCAGATGCACGTCCTCCGGCAGCCCGGTGAGGCTCGCCAGCGTTTGCAGCGCGCGGCCGGAAATCACCGCGACGTGCGTCTGCGGCAGGGCCGCGAGCGTCCGCAGCGCCACCACGGCCTCGCGATGCGGCGCGGCCTGCGCCGGATCGCCGACGATCGGCGCGATCGTGCCGTCATAATCCGACGCGACCAGCAGCACCGGCACGCGCGCCACCGCGGCAAGTCGGGCGTCGAGATCGCTCATGCGCACATCGCTCCGAGGAAGCCGTCGGCCCAGTGGTACACGTCATGCGCGC
>CAZLDF010000101.1:0-3237 GCA_964558095.1 uncultured Isosphaeraceae bacterium
TCGAGGCGGGCGACACGACGCTCCCGGTCGAGTCGCTGCAGAGCCGCGACGAGGTGAAGGAGGCCAACTCGCTCGCCGAGGCCGAGGGCAAGCAGCCGGCGAAGACGAAAAAGGCCCGCCCGGCGACCGCGCAGACGCTGCTGCTGGGCATCACCAAGGCCTCGCTGCAGGCCGAGTCGTTCCTCAGCGGCGCGTCCTTCCAGGAGACCACGAAGGTGCTCACCGAAGCCTCGCTTCGCGGCGCGGTCGATGACCTCAAGGGCCTCAAGGAGAACGTCCTGCTGGGGCACCTCATCCCCGCGGGCACGGGCTTCGATCCCTATGTGAAGATGAAGGTCAAGCGGCTGGTCGCCGAAGAGGAGCTGCCTTACGAGGACGAGCAGGCGATGCTCGCCGAGGCCGCCCAGACCGCCGAGGCGCTTGGCGCCGAGCGCGTGCCGACGGTCGTCGAGGTCTTCACCCAGCCGCCGACCCAGCGGCAGGTGACGGACGTGTAAGCAATGGGTCCGCAACGGCCGGCGTAGGCGACCGCAGGCGAGGGCCGACACCGGAGGATGTGACCGGCCAAGCTTCGAGGAAAGCTACTTTTTTCAAACTTTCAAGCCGGCCCGCGCAGGCGACGGGCCGGCTTGTCGTTTAAGAGGGTGTGGGTGTGGGGCAGCCGTGGCGGCGAGGCTCGCCTCCCACGCTTCTCAAAGCCCCCGGCCCCGCGGCCAGCCGCGGGGCGGGGGCGGGAAGCGGGCCAGCAAGCGGGGGGCCTCGGCGAAGCGAAGCGGCGGAAGCGGGAGAGCCCGCGGCCGGACCCATCCGCCGGGTGGAGCGATGCCGAGAAATCGGGAGCCGAAAGCGCTCTCGCGGGCCGGATGAGCGGTACTATGGCTTGAAGGTCTTTCAGGATTGTGTACGATTGATGACAAGACTCGCCCCGCTGAGCGTCCGGGAGGACGTGAGGCGGGGTGGTGCGCCCATTTCGACCACCACTCGAATGACTCCGGCTGCTCGCGCCCGAAAGGCCGGTCAGAAAACAGATGAGAGGCACAGCAATGAAGCTGAATAACGCGTTGATCGCGGCGACATTTGCGACGGCGGCATGCACGGCGGCGATCGGAACCTGGGCCGCCCAGTCGGACGCCGAGACGCCGGTCGCCCGCCCATCCTCCGCCGCGCCGGTTGCAACCGCTCAGGAGCAGGATGAGACCGCCCTCCGTCCGCTGCCGGAGGAGCAGGTGCTTGAGTTCCTGCAGATCGCGCCTCGCGAGCCGCTGCCGAAAGTCGCGCAGGCGGAATTGAGGTTCACGCCAGCCACCACCGGTCGCTTGGTCGTGAAGTTCCGCGATGAAGCCCGCGTGCGACTGACGGCTCAGGGTCAGGTCATGTCGCGCTCAAACGCGGATATTGGCGACGTGAAGGCGATCCTTCAACACTTCGGCGCGCGATTGCAGCCGGCCTTCCAAAAATCCGAGCAGCGTCTTCGCAACATCGAAGTTCGTGCCGCCATTCAGAGCCAGCGGGGTCAACCAGACCTCGCTGGGATGATGTACATCACGGGCGACGTGCCGGCTGACCTCGAGCAGGTGGCCAAGGCCCTCAATCAGCTCGACATCGTCGAGTTCGTCGAGATGGAGCCGATCCTCGCCACACCCGGCGGCGGCGCCGAGCCGGGCGCGTGCTGCTATCAGGGAACGATCGCGGGCACGTCCGAGTGCTTCGAGATTCAAGAGGAAAGTTGCGAATCGCTGGGCGGCTACTGGATCGGCGGCGAGTGCGCCAGCACCACGCTCTGTGCCGATGCCGGCGCATGCTGCGTCAGCGAAGGAACGTGCGAATTCCGGCCGGCGGTCTTTTGCGCGGATGTCGATATGACTTACATCGGCACCGGCATTTCGTGCGCCGATCCGGCGGCGACCTGCGAAGAGCCGGACTGCGGCGTCGCCGGAACCGGTGACTGCTTCGACGACAACGGTTCGCTCTACTGCGACGACGAAGATTGCTGTGAAGCAGTGTGCGACATCGACCCGTTCTGCTGCGAGGAAGATGCGCCGGTTCCCCCGCTTCGGCCGGGACCGCCGAACTGGGACATCGAATGCGCGCTGCTCGCCTTTCAAGTCTGTGCGGGCGGGAATGTCTGCGGTGGGCTTTCGGGTTCGTGCTTCGAAACTCACCCGGGTGCGGGTTGCAATGACGCCGCCTGCTGCACGGATGTGTGCACCCTTGAGCCGTTCTGCTGTCAGACGCAGTGGGATGCGGTGTGCGTCGGGCACGCGCTCGACTTGTGCTCCACCGGCAGCAGCGGCACGCCCACGCCGAGCTTCACCGACGCGCAGGGCTACTTGACGGCGGCTGGCTACGCATCCATTCCGAATGAACTCGCTGGCTGCATCCCGGAAAATGGACCTAACGTGCCGGTTCGAGGTTACGGCGGCCACGGAATGGACTTGGATTCGCTGACCGCCATGGGCGACGTGCTTCACAACCAGTACGGTTTGGGTGAGGACAACCTTGCACGCGGCGGCGCCACAATCCGCGTCGGCGTGGTCGAGTTCAACTGCAATCCGGATCATCAGGAATTGAAGGACGTGCTCACGGTTGAACCCGGGCAGACCCTCTTGACGGGCGTGCTCGAAGACAATCACGGTACCGCATGCCTCGGCATCATCGGCGCGGAAGACGATGGCGCCATCGGACCAGGCGCCGATGAGCGGGGCATCGTCGGCATCGCGCCGGAGGCCGAACTCTGGTTCTTCCCGATCGTGTCCGTGGAGCAGCCCGGCGGCCGCCTGTATGACGCCATGGCGTCAGCTTTTGAGATCTTCGAGCCCGGCGACGTGCTCTCGTTTTCCATCGGGCCCGCGAACGCTTGTGGAACGTTGCCCAGCCGCGCGGCGGACTTCACCATGCTCTCGCTGGGTCGCGACCTTGGGATCACCTGCTGCATCGCGGCCGGCAACCAGTGCTGCAACCTTGATGACGCGCCTCAGTTCGGCGGCGGCGATTGCGGTTGCATCATCGTCGGCGCTTGCACTCCGGGAGCGCCCTTCTGTCGGCTTGGGTTCAGCAATCACTGTCAGAATTGCGGTGCAGACTCCGATGTCCACACCAGCGCCTGGGGAACCTGTGTGATGACCTTGGGGTATGGCGACGTCTTTTTTCAGAGCGCCAATCGCAGTTACGGTACTTTCAGCGGAACGTCGGCTGCGACGCCACAGATCGCCGGTATGATCGCTCGCCTCCAGGGAC
>CAZLDF010000102.1:0-5865 GCA_964558095.1 uncultured Isosphaeraceae bacterium
TCTCCTGGAGGATGGATTCGAGGCGCTCGACGTGGCCCCAGGTTTCCTCCAGATGGCGATCGAAGGTCTGGCGCAGCTTCTGTTCATGCGCTGCCTTGGACATCTTCGGCAGCGCCTTGACGAGCTGCTTCTCCGCATGCAGCAGGTCCTTCAGTTCGTGGACGAACAATGAGTTCATGTCGGTGAGTTTCATCGGTGTGTGTCTCCAGTCGGGGATGGAAGAAAGCGGGTCCGGGGGCCGAGGGGGGGGAGGGGGGGGAGCGGCAGAGACGAAGGCAGGCTTGGAGTGCTTCTCTCCGGGACTTTCGTCGCGGACGGGAGCCCAGTGGCGCCTGGACGTCACTGCCGGTCTCTCATTTCTCGCTCTCTCTCTTCGGTTCGCTATGAAATGAATAGTCGCGCAGCATGAACCACGACTGAAAAGGCGATGAAATGCCGTTCATGCGGCTTTCCAATGTCATCGGCGCATCTCGGGTTGGTAGAAAGCGCTCTCAGACTCCGCCCGCAGGTCGTACGAACGTTGCCAGGGGCGCTGCGCTTCGCAAGCCCCTGGTGCGCGGGTTGCTTTCCTGGCCACCCTCCGCCCGGAGGGCGGACGTGCGCTTCGTGCGCCCTTCGGGCGCGGGACGAGAATGAGAACCGCGATCCAGTGGCTTGCTCGCTCGCGCTCGCCGCGCCACTGGCAACGAGCGTCGGCCCTCCGGGCCGGAGCATCGATTGCAATCAGCGCGATTCGGTCACAAACAAGTCCTGCTGGTTCGGCAGGTTCGGCGTGCGCGACTGCAATTCGTGAAGCTCGGCTGCGAAATCCTCGAGCGAGCGAAACTCGTAGTGCTCGCTCGCGTAGCGGATGTAGGCGATCGGATCGATCTCGCGCAATCGCGCCGCGACGCGCCGGCCGACTTCGCGGCTGGGAACTTCGCGATCGAACTCGCGGTGAATTTCGTCATCCACGGCTTCGACGAGACGCTCCTTGACGGCCTCGGCGACCGGGCGCTTGCCGCACGCCGCCTGCACGCCCTTGAGGACGTTCTGGCGATCGAAGGCGACGCGCGAGCCGTCCTTCTTGATGACCATCAGCCGCGTGGTCTTCTCGACTCGCTCGTAGGTGGTGAAGCGGTGGCCGCATTCGAGACATTCGCGGCGGCGGCGCACCACCAGCCCGCCGTCGGACGAGCGGCTGTCCACAACCTTATCGCGATCGGCAGAGCATTTCGGGCAGATCAACGACGCGCCTCCGCAACCTCCTGGACCCCCAATTCCCAAGGAATGCGGAGTGTACCCCACATTTCGTCGCGTCACAGGATTGAGGGCCTACCGGCTGTGGGGCCGACGAACTACCGTTCGCCTGCCTGCCGCCCGGCGATGCCGAGCGCCGGCTCGCGATCCTGCATTTCGGTCGCGCCCGTCGCGGACGATCGTTCGCCCGCGAGCAGCACCACTGCCTGCGCGTTCGGCGCCACCATCGACAGCGCGTGCTGCAATCGCTGCTCGAATTCAGCGATCGTCGCGCCCGCGGCGGGGATTTCCCCCACCAGCGGCAGGCGGAAGTCACCCGTCGCATCGAGCACGCGCGTGATCGAATACCACTCGCCCACTTCAAAGAGCTCGAAGACTTCGACGGTCACCTTCGCGCCCGGATGCAGCGTCGAGGCGGCGGCATGCCCGGCCGGCGGAACTGCTGCGCCAGAATCGCTGTGCGATTCGGGAACATCGTGCATCATCGCGCGGCGTTCCTGCCGCAGCTCATCGAGCATCCACGCGATGCGTTCGTGCATTCGAGGCGGGGCGACGATGAACATGCGCCCGTTGACGACGCGCATCTGCGCGAGGTCGCCGCCGTTCTCCCGCCACAACTCCGGCTCGACGAGATCGCTGATGAGCGTCGAGACTTCGACCACCGCGTCATCGTGTTCGATGCTGTAGTTCATGTTCATCGCTTCGAGGATGTCCCCGATCTCGTAGCTCGCCAGCGAGCGCTCGCGGAAGTCGAAGTTGCTTCGCGTGTCGATGGTCAAGTGGTTGCCGACCAGGCGCCAATCGAGCGGTTCACCGGCGTCGTCGCCGCGCCGCTGCATTTCCTGCAGGACCAGCAGCACCGAGCCGTCGGAGGAAAGGCCGAAGGGTTCGTCGGCGACGATGCCGGCCTCTTCGAGCCGGCCCCAGTCAACGCTCACGCCGATCCTTTCCGTCGCGACGACCGCGTCAAGGATTTCCCGCGGCGACATTTCGACGCGCACGTCAAGCGGAACCTCATCGAGGAGTCTCGCCCGATCAAGCTGCGAATCCGCCGGCTGAAAGACCGACGGCCGGCTGAGGCCCGTTTGCTGCGACGACTGATTCACGACCGTCACCCCCGCCGCCACCACGATGACTCCGAAGCCTGCAAGCACTGTGTTCATGATGATTCTCCTTCGACGGGAATGTGTCGCGCTTTGGAAGCGCTGCGCGAGCGCCGCGACTTCGCCCAGTTCATCCAGCGCGCACCGAATCGCGCGGGCTTCGGCAACGCCGGCGAGCATGAGGTCGCGAACACGCTCGCGCAGATGTCCTTCAAGTTCTTCGCAAATGACGCGCCGGCTGGGCTCGGACACGTGCAGCATCCGGCGCAGCAGCGCCAGCCAGTCTTCGATCGACAGCGGCGGCAGGTCGGCGCGCGGTGCAATATCGACTTCGGCGACGCCCGGATGGTCCTCGCCCGCGTGATCGATGAATGGTTCGAATCGGCGGATCATCACGCTTTGCCCTGCGAAACATCGGGGAGGAAGCCTTCCATGAGGGCGTGGTAGGCACGGTGGGCGGCGGCGCGCTGCGCCAGCCGCCTGCGTCCCTTGGGGGAGAGGCGATACCACTTGCGACGCCGGCCGGGCTTGTCGCCGTCGTTGTCCTGCGAGTGCACTTCGTCCCAGCTCGCCACGAGCAGGCCCTCTTCCTCCATCTGGTGCAGCAGGGGATAGAGCATGCCAGGGGTCAGGCGTATCTGATCATCGGAGAGGCCCGCCACGCGCTTGGTGATGGCGTAGCCATACAGCGGCCCGTCGGCGAGGACCGAGAGCACCACCACGTCGGCGGAAGATCGCATGAGGTCGCGGGCGGCAGACATGGCGTGAGCGGCTCCTGATCGGTCTTCCGACAATATATCGCACAACGATATATCGGTCAAGCGGCTTCTGCACTTTTCTTGCGGGCCGGCGCCCCGGCGCATGAAAAAAGCCGTAAGCCATCGCTTGCGGCTTCGTGTGTCACTGAACCGCGATCACTTCACCCGCGTGTACTGGATCTCCATGTTCTTCTCTTCCTTGCCGTCCGGGCCCTTGCTGAACATCTCCATCGAGTGATGGTCGTTGTCCTTGAGGGCGATGACGGAGCGCTTGGCGTAGGGCTGGTGCGTCTGATCGCAGATGATCTGGCCTGTCATGGTCCAGACCTTGCCGGTGGGATCGACCTGGCCGACGTCGGTCTGCATTTGGGTGGTGGCGGTGTCGATCCAGAGGCCTTCGTACTGCTTTCGAGTCTTGTTGAAGCCCCAGTAGCCGCGGCCTTCGAACGAGCCGAACGGGCCGGGCGAGGGATCGCCCGTGTAGGTCTGCTTGAGGAAGCGGCCGCCGAGATCCCATTCGTTGACCATCGTGCCGGTGGAGATCATCGGCTCGCCGGGGCCCATCCACAGCTTGACCTGGGCCTTGAACGTGCCCGCGAAGGGCTGAAGCTTCTTGTGATGCTCGTCGGGCGCGGCCGCCGCCGCGAAATCCGCCATCGTGGGGGCTTCTTGCGTTTGTGTTGCCATGTGCGGTCTCCTTCGGTTGGTGAAATCGCGGCCGAAAGGGCATTGTCGCACACGAGGCGCGATCCGTCCAGAGCACGTTTATGAGAAGACTCAAATGGGGGCGGGACGACCACAATCCGGTACCTCTCCCGGTGCGCCGGCCCTCGTCGCAGGGGTTGGTCAGTCGAGCCCGCGGAAGAACCGGTCCCAGCGCGGCGTGTAGCCGTCGTTGGTGTCCAGGCTGAACGCAAGTCCGACGGCTTTGCCGAGGATTCTGTCGCGCGGCACGAAGCCGAAGACACGGCTGTCGCCGCTGTTGTCGCGGTTGTCGCCCATGACCCAGTAGTGACCCTCGGGGACTTTCATCGCGGGGATGGTGCTTCGCGAATGACGGTTGGGCTGAAGCATGATCGAGTGTTCGACGGCGCCAAGCTGCTCGGATCGATACACGTGCGGGCCGGGATCAGCCAATTCCGCCGCTTCGAAGGCGACGTCGTCGAGCGGCTGGCACTCGACGAGTTCGTTGTTGATGTAGAGCTTGTTTCGCCGCATTTCGACCACGTCGCCGGGCAACGCGACGACGCGCTTGACCATGCGCGTGCCGCTGTTGGGGGCGTAGAAGACGATGATGTCGCCGCGCTCGGGCCCCCCCCATTCGGCGATGTGCCACGTTGTGAAGGGGACTTTGAGGTCGTAAGCAAGGCGGTTCACGAAGATGCGGTCGCCGACGAGGATGTTCGGCTCCATCGACTGGCTGGGCACGTCGTTCCAGTCGGCGACGGCGGACCGGAACGTCGCGACGATGAGAAACACGATCACGATCGGCTTGATGACGTTGTGCCAGATGCCGCGTTTGCTTTCTCGTTTCTTGCGGTCTTCGTCGGTCTGAATGCGAACGCGGGCCATGCGAGTCTCCGTTTGTGATCCGTGTGGGGACCGATCTGGGGGTGGTTGATTGTACGATCCTGCCACGGCCGGGGTTTCAGGCCAGTGTTTGAACCACCGTTAGGGCGCTCTGGCCCACGCAATGCGCCAGTCGATCCGGTCACGCCGGATGTGACGCGGCGTTATCGGGCGGCGGGGATCGCCGCTGTGCACGTCAGACGCGGAATGACACGGGTTGCCGTTCGGTATCGCATCTTCGGCCATTGAGGCCGAAGATGCGATCACAGGCGAGATGCCTGTGCCACTGCTGTGTGGGCCGAGGATGCGATCACAGGCGAGACGCCTGTGCCACTGTCCAAATCAGTTTGCGGTCATCCGCTCTTTCGCCGCATCCCACAGCATCACCTTGCTCTGGCGGTACGCCTCGACGCCCATCTTGATCGCGACCATCGTCGAACAGCCGAGATCGACGTTGCAGGCGACCTCGCCCTCGCCGCGGATCGCATTGACAAACGCGAGCATGTGGTCGGGCCGGCTGGTGCCCGGCAGTTCGCACGCGGCCTTGCCCGCTTCGGGATTCGGAGTGTTCTCGCCGCGTTCGTTCTTCGTCATCTGCCACGCGACATCGTCGGCGTTGGCCTTGCGGAACTCCGGCCACCACTCGCTTTGCTCAACAAGCCGAATCGACGAGCCGGTGGTGCCCGTGTCGAAGTTGCCGGAGAAATACATCGTGCCGTGCTGGCCGCGGATCATGTCGTCGATGCCCACGTCGTTGGTCATCACGCTGATAAGAACGACGCTGTGCTCGCTGGGATAATCGACCATCATCATGAAGGTGTCGGGGATGTCGCGTTCGTCCTTCTCGACGAAGGTGCCGCCGGTGGCGACGACGCGCTTGGGATATTCGCCGTTCGGACCGCTGATCGCCAGCAGCAGGGGAGCGAGCTTGTGATAGAGCAGATCGGTCGCGAGTCCGCCGTTGTAGGCGAAGTATTTCCTGAAACGGAAGAAGTGATCGGCGTTCCATGCGATCTTCGGCGCGAGGTTCCACTCGTGTCCCAGCCAGCGGTCCCACCAGACATATCCGTCGGCGGCCCTGTCATTGTTCGGCCCGGCGTCGGGATCGATATGCCAATTGAACTGGCCGCCGCGCGAGTTGCGGCAATACGCGCCCTGGCTCCACGTGACCTTGCCGATGCGCCCATCAGCGATCG
>CAZLDF010000103.1:0-4625 GCA_964558095.1 uncultured Isosphaeraceae bacterium
CTACGTGCTGGTCGAGATGGAGATGACCGACGAGGCCTGGCATCTGGTCAAGAGCACGCCCAAGGTCACCGGATTCCTCGGCGGCAGCGCCAACCGGCCCTCGCCGCTGCCGCAGAAGGAGGTCGACGAGATCCTTCTGCGTATGCAAGAGGGCTACGAGAAACCGCGGCCCAAGGTGTTGTTCGAGGTTGGCGAGATGGTGCGCGTGAAGGATGGCCCGTTCACCGACTTCAATGGCAACGTCGAGGAAGTGAACTACGACAAGAGCCGCGTCCGCGTCTCGGTCACGATCTTCGGCCGTTCGACGCCGGTGGATCTGGAGTTCGGCCAGGTCGAGAAGGTTTGAGTTCTGCCCGCCGCCGCTGTGCGGCCGCAACCGACCCGCGTCAGTGGTCCGTTTTTCGCACGACGTCCGAGGAGTCGCAGTAGGGTCCGCCCGAAACGACGCTTGTACTCAAGGAGCATTCGATGGCCAAGAAGATCGTCGGCTTTATCAAGCTGCAGGTGCCAGCGGGTAAAGCGAATCCATCGCCGCCGATCGGGCCCGCGCTCGGTCAGCGCGGCCTGAACATCATGGAGTTCTGCAAGGCGTTCAATGCGCAGACCCAGGGTGTCGAACCCGGCCTGCCGATCCCGGTGGTCATCACCGCGTTCGCCGACAAGAGCTTCACCTTTGTGATGAAAACGCCGCCGGCGACGATCCTCATCAAGAAGGCGGCCAAGATCGAGAAGGGTTCGCCGCGTCCGCACACGGACAAGGTCGGCAAGATCACGCGCGCACAGGCCGAAGACATTGCCAAGGCGAAGATGCCGGATCTGACCGCTGCCGGTCTCGATGCCGCAGTGCGCACCATCGCCGGCTCCGCGCGCAGCATGGGCATCACGGTGGAGGGCGTGTAAATGGCGCAACTGTCCAAACGTACGAAGGCGATCCGCGCCAAGGTCGAGGCAAACAAGAGTTATCCGATCGACACGGCGTTGTCGCTGGTCAAGCAGACGGCGACTGCCAAGTTCGACGAATCCGTCGACGTTGCGGTGTTGCTGGGTGTCGACGCCAAGAAATCCGATCAGGCCGTGCGCGGTTCGGTCGTTCTGCCCGCCGGCACGGGCAAGTCGGTGCGGGTTGCCGTATTCGCGCAGGGCGCCAAGGCCGAAGAAGCGCGCGCCGCCGGTGCTGAGGTCGTCGGATTCGACGATCTGGCGGCGAAGGTCAAGGAAGGATTCATGGATTTCGACGTCGTGATCGCATCCCCGGACGCGATGCGGATCGTCGGCCAACTTGGCCAGATTCTCGGCCCACGCGGCTTGATGCCCAACCCTAAGGTCGGCACAGTGTCCGCCGATGTCGCCGGCGCGGTGAAGAATGCGAAGGCGGGCCAAGTGCAGTTCCGCACGGACAAGGGCGGCATCGTTCACTGCACGATCGGTCGTGCCTCGTTTGAGGCCGATCGTCTGCGCACGAACCTGGCCGCGCTGGTCGAGGCGCTGAACAAGGCCAAGCCGGCAGCGAGCAAGGGTGTCTTCGTGCGCAAGATTTCGGTGTCGTCGACGATGGGCATCGGTGTGCGCATCGATCAGTCGAGTTTGAACGCTTAGCAAGAGGAATCAGGGGGTCCGGCTCTGGCCGGATCCAATACGGGCTTTGGGCGACTTCTCCGGCGACGGAGGAGCTGCTGTCAAAGACCGCTGGAGCGGGGTCCGGAATGGGGTTCGGCGTCACGTGTTGCCGGCCCGACCGGATCCGCCTAAGGAAGACAAAGTCGCCGAGTGAACACGCGAAAAGTGGACATCGCTCGGACTTGGCAGCGTCCGATCCAGCGCAGACGGTGAACCCGAAGAGAGTTTTTGCGTTGTGCGCTCCGTCAGGGGCAAGCGGCTCAAGGGCGTCTCGGTTGGTCGCCGGGTTTTGAACCGGTGCGAACGCCGCGAGGCAAGCACCTTTTAGTGGAGCCAGAACCGTGGGTATGAACCGGCAGCAGAAGGCGGCCATGGTCGACGAAGTCTCCGCCCTTGTGGCGCAGGCGCACACGATCGTTGTCGCCGAATACCGTGGTCTGGATGTGGGGTCGGTCACCAAGCTGCGCAGGCGAGCGCGCGGCGAGGGTGTCCAGTTGCGGGTCCTCAAGAACACCCTGGCGCGTCGCGCCGTCAGTGGAACGGCGTTCGCCGGCTTGTCCGACAAATTGGTCGGGCCGCTGATGTACGGCTTTTCCGCTGATCCGGTCTCGGCCGCCAAGGTGCTCGCGAACTTCGCGAAGGACAACGACAAACTCGTGCTGAAGGCCGGTGCGATGCCCGGCTTCGTCATGGACGAGGCCGGGGTCAAGTCGCTGGCCACGCTGCCGAGCCGCGAGGAACTGCTCGCGCAGCTGATGGCAACCATGCAGGCGCCTATCGGTCAGCTCGTCCGCACGCTGAACGAAGTGCCCGCGCGCTTCGTTCGCACGCTTGCAGCGGTACGGGACGCGAAGGAGCAGGCCGTTGCCTGAACCCCATCCGGAATCCGAAACACACGTTCACAACGCATCAGGAGTCTTTGAAATGGCACTTTCAAACCAGGAAATTCTCGACGCGATCGCCGCCAAGTCGGTGCTCGAGATCAGCGAACTGATCAAGATGATGGAAGAGAAGTTCGGCGTCTCCGCCGCCGCTGCGGCTGTTGCGGTGGCGGCTCCGGCGGCCGCTGCCGCTGCGGTCGAAGAGCAGACCGAATTCACGGTCGTGCTTGCTGAGACGGGCCCCAACAAGGTCAACGTCATCAAGGCGGTCCGCGAACTGACCGGCCTTGGCTTGAAGGAGGCGAAGGATCTCGTCGACGGGGCGCCGAAGCCCGTCAAGGAAGGCGTGAACAAGGCCGACGCCGAGGCTGCCAAGAAGAAACTGGAAGAGGCCGGCGCCAAAGTACAGGTCAAGTAATGCAATGCTGGCTGGCGTGGTGTGGCCACGCCAGCCACGAAGTCTTCGCCGGAGGACTTCGATGCGCACTCGGGAACGCAGGCAGGTCCCGAATTCGCATCAAAGTCTTCCCCTGATGAGCGGACAACTTGCGAGGCAGATTGCCACGCGGGGCGCATGCCTCGCGTGGCGGTTCGCGTCCCTTTTTCCGGCCCATCGCTGATTCTGTCCCAGAACGGAGCGTCCATGCCGTACTCGTTCACCGAAAAGAAACGCATCCGCAAGAGCTTTGCCAAGCGGCCGGCCGTGCAAGCTGTCCCCTTCCTGCTGGCAACACAGCTCGAGTCATACCGGCAGTTCCTGCAGGCCGAAATCGGCCCGTCGCAGCGCAAGCCCGAAGGGCTGCAGGCGGCCTTTCTGTCGATCTTCCCGATTTCCAGCCATAACGGGATGGCGCGGCTCGAGTTCGGCGGCTTCACGCTGGGCGACCCGCCGTTCGACGTGAAGGAGTGCCAGCAGCGCGGCCTCACCTTCGCGTCGCCGCTGCGCGCCAAGGTGCGGCTGGTGATCATGGACCGGGAGGCGTCGAAGCCCACCGTCAAGGAAGTCAAGGAGCAGGAGGTCTACATGGGGGAGATCCCGCTCATGACGACCACCGGCTCGTTTGTGATCAACGGCACGGAACGCGTGATCGTGTCCCAACTGCACCGCTCACCGGGCGTGTTTTTCGAGCACGACCGGGGCAAAACCCACTCGAGCGGCAAGCTGCTGTTCTCGGCGCGGGTGATTCCTTACCGTGGCTCCTGGCTGGACTTCGAGTTCGACCCGAAGGACGTCGTCTACTTCCGCGTCGACCGCCGCCGCAAAATGCCGGCGACGATCCTGCTGAAAGCCATCGGGCTGTCGCTGGAACAGATCCTGGCCCATTTCTTCGCGTTTGACAGCTTCACGCTGGCCGCCAGCGGCGGCGCACAGATGGAGCTAGTGGCCGAACGGCTGCGCGGCGAGACGGCCCGCTTCGACATCGTCGACAAGTCCGGCAAGGTGGTCGTGGCGCGCGACAAGCGGATCAATGCCAAGCATATCCGCGACATGGAAGCGGCGGGCATGAAGCGCATCGAAGTGCCCGATGACTATCTGGTCGGTCGCATCCTGGCGATGACCGTCGCAGACGGTGAGACCGGCGAGGTGCTGGCCAACGCGAACGACGAGCTGACGGAAGAGCTGCTCGCCAAGCTGCGGGCGGCAAGCGTGAAAGAGATCCGCACGATCTACACGAACGATCTCGACCAGGGCCCGTTCATCTCGAACACGCTGCGCGTGGACGAGACCACCGATCAGCTGGGCGCCCGCATTGCGATCTACCGGATGATGCGGCCGGGCGAGCCGCCGACCGAGGATGCGGTGGAGACGCTGTTCCGGCGGCTGTTCTTCGACGACGAAACCTACGATCTGTCGCGCGTCGGCAGGATGAAGGTCAACAGCCGTTTCGCTCGCCCCGAGATCACCGGGCCGATGGTGCTGACGCACGAGGACATCATCGACACGATGAAGCTGCTGGTCGAGCTGCGCAATGGCCGCGGCGAGATCGACGACATCGATCATCTGGGCAACCGCCGTGTGCGTTGCGTTGGCGAACTGGCGGAAAACCAGTTTCGCGCCGGGTTGGTGCGGGTCGAGCGTGCGGTCCGGGAGCGGCTCGGCCAGGCCGAGACAGAAAACCTGATGCC
>CAZLDF010000104.1:0-5103 GCA_964558095.1 uncultured Isosphaeraceae bacterium
TTCGACCTCGTCGAGGTCTTCCTTGATGCCCGCGAGGATGATCGCATTGGAGTCCGGCGCGGGAATCAGCTTCACCGCCCCACTCATGGGCTCGCCCGTCGCCTTGCTCATCATGCTTGGCAACGCCGCGGCCAGCGATTGCGTCACCTGCGCGGCGTCGGCGAACGTCAGCGTGCGAATGCGAATCTCGGGGTTCCCGACCGCGGCGACGGGCGAATCGAGCTGCTCAATGAGCTGCTCGGCGACGGGGATGATCGCCTGCGGGGCCGAGAGTATCAGCGTGTTCGTCTTGCGATCGGCCGTGACGTTGAGCACGTTCTGCGCGCGTGCGGCGGCCTCGGGAAGGTCCTGCTCGATGCGCTTGGCCAGCAGCGTGCGAAGCATCTCGGCCAGCGATTCGGCGCGGGCGTGCTTGAGCGCGTAGAAGCGCATGACCGTCGCGGGTCCGTCCGGCCGCGCGTCGAGATCGCTGAGCAGTTGCTCGATGCGTGCGAAGACATCCGACGGGCCGGCGATGATGAGCGAGCGGCTGTGCAGCTCAGTCGTGACGGAAACGGGCACGCGGCGATCCTGCCCCGACGGGCTGAGGTTTCCCGACGCCGCCAACTGGCGCAGCGTCGCGGCGATCGAGTTCACGTCGGCATGCACGACGCGATAGGTGCGCACCTCGGTCTCCTCGACGATCTTCTGCCGGTCGAGTTGCTCGACGAGCGTCTCGAAGCCCGCCATGCGCTGCACGGGCGCATCGACGATGAGCGAGTTGGTCTGCGCGTCGCCGCGCACGACCACTTCACGCGGCTGCTGCAGGTGCGGCAGCGGTCGGCCGCGGGCGTCGTGCGGCATCGGCGGCTGGGGGAACATCTCGTCGATGGTGCGCGCCAGTTCCTCGGCACGCGCGACCTTTAGCGGAAAAATGCGAATCTCGCGGCCTTCGTAGTCCTGCGACGTCGTCTTGTTCAGGTCTTGCACGATCGACTGGATTTCCGGCAGGACATCCGGGTGCGCGGAAACAAACAGCGAATTCGTCGCCGCGTCGGCCGAAACGTGCACGGGCTTGTCGCGCCGCTCGGACGCGGGGCGGTTGGCATATTGCTGATTCAAAGCGCCGGCGAGATTGACCGCGTCGGCGGCGCGAAGCTGCAGAATCTGCAGCGGCGGCATCGACTGCTCCGCCGGCACGTCCAGCGCGCGCACCAGCGATCCGATGACGTCGAACTGGCCCGGGCTCGCGGTGACGAGCAGCATCTCCAGTTCGTCGAGCGCGACAAACGCCGGCTGGGGGACGTTCGCCCGGTCAGGCCTGTTGGCGAACATCTGCTCGGCCAGCGTGCGCAGCATCGTCTGCACGCGGCTGGGCAGGGCGCTGGCGAGCTTGAACTGGCGCGTTTCGACGCGAACGACCAGTGTCTTCTCGACGACGCTCAGCGTGCTTGCGAACCGGTCGATCGCGGCGGCGGCGCCGATGACGGTGACGGCGCGATTGGGTTGGTCCACTTCGACGTCGAGGTGCGCCGCGGGATCGCCGGCGTCGATCTGCCGGTCGTAGAGTTCGCGCGCCCGCGCGACGATCGCCGCGGCGTCGCCGGCCTCGAGTTCGAAGACGCGCACCTGCCGGTCGGTTCGCGGCGGCGTGTCGAGCGCGCTGAGCATCGCGCGGGCTTGCTCAACGTCGCTCATCACGCCGGCGACGATCACGGACTGGTCGTCCGGGCCGGCGAGCAGCTTGAGCGAAGCGCTCTGGCGGCGATTCTGAAGCGCGGTCACCGCGGCGATCGCGGCGGCGGGGCGGGCATGCTGCAGCGGCACCACCGCGACGGCTTGCGCACGCTCGTCCCGCGTCGCCGGGCCATCAAGTTCCACCAGCAGTCGCGTGGCGTCGGCGACGTCGGCGTCGTCGCCGATGATCGTCACGCCGTTGTCGCCGCTGCGAACGAGAATCGACGGCTTCACCGCCTTCGTCGAAGCTGCAAAGAGCTGGCTCAGCGCCGCCTGGGCTTCCGCGGGCGTCATCGTGTTCAACGCGAAACTGCGGATTTCGCGGCTTCGCGACGCCTGCGGCACGTCGAGAATCGTGATCGCCTCCTTCAGCTTCTCGATGCGCGACGACGTGCCCTTGGCGACGATCGAATTGGTGCGCGGATCGACCGTGATGTTCAGCCCCGGCATCGACTCTTCTTCGATCTTGACCTGCTTGCCCTCCTGGTTGATGACGTACTTCTCGACCTTGATGGCGAGCAGCGCTTTCAGCGGCTCCATGATCGCCGCCGCGTCGCCGTGGCTGATGCGGATGATTTCCAGATTGCCTTCCGGGTCCTGGCGATCGAGCTCATCGAGCATCAACAGCAGCCGGCGAACCTGCGCCGCGGTCTCGACGATGACGATCGCGTTCTGCTGCTCCATCGGCGTGACCGAGCCATAGGAGGCAACCATCGTCGCGAGCTTCTCCGCCATGTTCTTGGCGACGGCGACTTCGAGCGGGCGGACGACGGTGATGATCTGGTCGTCGGTGATTTCCGCAGGCACCTGCCCGACGTAGGTCGGGATGTTCTCGCGGCTCATGTTCTCCAGCTTCTGGAGATAGAGCATGTTGTTTTCGACGCGAAGCATCACGCCGCGCGACTGCAGAATGATGTTCAGCACGCGCAGCGCCTCTTCGACGCTGTAGCTTTCGGGCGAGATGTAATCGAGCGTGCCCTGCGGTGGTTCGGTCTCCCAGATCACCGGCCAGCCGGTGGCGCGGGCGAAGAAGTCGATGACCTGCTGGAAGCTGGCGCTCTTGAAGCTGAACTTGATTTCAGCCGGTGAACCGTCGGCTGGCGGCGGCGCGGCGGCGGGCTGCCCATCCGCGGCCTGACCGGCGGCGGCGGCGCTCGCCGAGTCGGGCGCCGGCGCCGCGCCCGCGTCTGAAGCTTGCTCAGGCGCGGCAGTCGTTTCAGCGGCGGCCGGCTCGTTGGACTGCGCGGCGGCGTCGCTTTCAGCCTCCGCCGGCGGCGGCGCGGGTGGCGCAGCCTCCCCCGCCCCCTCGGTCTGAGCGCGCACCGCCCACGTCCAGGGTCCGATAACAATCGCGATCACGAGACAGGCCACAATTCGGCCCGTTGTCCGTGGGCACATCGCTGGCTCCTCCCCTGTTCAGTTGTGTCGCCGGCTCGCTATCCCGGCATACCGCAAGAAAAACGCACGTTCATCAGCGGATCGGCGACCGCTTGTCCATCGGGTCGCCCAAGGCGATGACGAAGCGGTTGCCTTCCTGCTCAAACTCGGCGAAATCGCCCCGGGCAGCCACAAAAACGGCTTCATGCAGACCCTCACCCGGCGACAGCCGGCGCGTTTCGCCGCTGCCGGCGTGTCGCAGCCACACTTCCGGGCCGGTGAGGTTCTCCGCCACGCCCGTCAGGTTCCATTGCCCGGAAGGAAATGGAGGCGGCCGCGGCGGATCGTCGCGCTTCACAACCACCACCGGAGGCGGCTCGACCGGTTTGGGCGGCGGCACGCGAAACGGGTTCAACTCGACGAGCCCCGCCAGGCGGTCCAGCGACGATCGGTCATAGCTGTACAAATCGAGGTGCGAGGCGTCGGGCGCGCGGCCGGGCAAGTACAGCGTGTTCAACCGCACATTCACCGCGACGCGCCGGCCGTTGTCCTTCGGATCCAGATCGACGGACGTGAGCTTCTTGATCCACGGCTCGGCTTCAATGCGGTCGATCAGCTCGATCGCCTGCGCCAGCGTGCCTTCGCCGCTGATCCACGCCTCGACCTCGACAAAATCCGTGCGATCGTGCAGCTCTTTCGAGGCGGCGGAACGAGTGGAGAACAGCGATCGCGCCGGCGATGGCCGCGCCAGCCGCCGGCCGGTGCCGACCGTCGAGCCGTCGAGTCCGACGGTCTGTGCGATCTGGTTCAATCGCGAGCGCAGCATGTGGTCGATCGACTGGCCGTCGGCGCCGAGCGTTCGATTCGCGTACGCCTTGAGCTGCTGCGCGACGACCGGCGCTTTGTCGAGTGCCGCGCGCCAGGCATCCAGCCGGGTCTGGTTGGCATTGATTTCGCCTTGCAAGGTTTGGCGCGGGGCGAAATAGACCGAGTTGGCGGTCTTCACCAGGACAAGCACGCCGAGGGCCGCTCCGGCAACGCCTGCGATGATAAGCGTGCGGCGCTTCACGAGCGGTCATCCTTCTTTTCAGCCGGTGCATTTCCAGCCGGCGCGGTGTCGCGCTTCTGGTTGTTCGACGACGGCGAGAGGGGGGGCGGCGGCACAGGCGCCTCAAGACGATAGGTGAAGCCCACGCCCAGACGCTTGCCGCCCGCTGCGTCGGCGCCGGTGGTGCGCGTCGTATAGCGATCGCCCTTGACGAGCGAATACCGCATCGCATCGGCGACCTCGCGATTGACCGCTTCACCCTCGACAATGACCGTGGCCTTTCCGTCGGCGATCCACTTCTTCGCCTTGCGGTCGAACTTGACGCCGGCGAAATCCAGCGAGCCCGTCCATGAATCGAAGACAAGCTGATCCGGCGCCGGCGCCATCGCCGTCAAGTGTTGCACGTGTTCGAGCCAGTCGGCGTCGACGCTTTCCCATCGCTGCAGGTGTTCGAGTTGATACGCATCGCGCGCATGCTGGGCATACCGAGGCGAGGTCGTCTTGACCTGCTCCTTCAGCGCCTCCAGCTCGCTGCGCATCGATTTCAACGATCGGTCGGCCAGCGTCCACGCTGCAAGCAGCCCGACGAGCACGATGCCCACCGCGGCGAGCACTCGCTGGCGCTTGCCTGCGTTGCGATCTGGCGCGCGCCGCGGGCTGGCGAAGTCGATCTGCTGCTCACCGAGCATCGGTTCGAGAAGCAGTCCGATCAGGGGCCAGACGAGCGAGACGTCGGCGTCGCCCGCGTCGATCATCGGATGGCTGCGCAGCGCATCGACGGGGATGTGCAGCATCTCCGCCAGGGCCGCCTGCACGTGGGTAATGACGTCCGCATCGCCAAGGAGGATCGCGCTGCGAACGTCGCCCGCTTCTTCGATGATTCGATAGCTCATCCACGTGCGGCGGGTCTCGGTCAGCACCGCCTCGCCGACGATGCCGCTCTCGACGTTGATCGGAAGCTC
>CAZLDF010000105.1:0-5780 GCA_964558095.1 uncultured Isosphaeraceae bacterium
TGTTCGCCAAATGTCCCGGCCGGAGCGGATGATTTCCGCCGATGAAGTTGAAAGTCTGGTACGCAGTGGCGAGGTGATTGAGGAGTATCCTCAGGATGCTCGGGGCCCAAGTTGCCTGATGCTGGGCAGGGGCACGGACGGCCAGCCCATTCACGTGGTGTGCGCGCCCAAGGACGAATACCTCGCGATCATCACCGCCTATCATCCCGAACCCGGCACATGGTCTGTTGATTTCCGGCGGAGGATGCAATGATGAAGTGTCTGCATTGCGGCGGCGAACTCAAGCAAGGAACCGTGCCGTTTTCAATCGAGCGGCACGACGTGCTCGTGCATTGGCATGCGCGACCGGCATGGGTCTGCACTCAGTGCGGCGAGCCGCTCTTCGAGAAGGCAGAAGTGGATCGCATGCAGCGGATACTGCAGAAGATTGATGAAGAGGGGTCGCGATCCAAGGTGGCGTGAATTTGCCCACCGTCCTCGTACACTCGGTTCGCCCCATTCTCCGCGCGGCGAACCTGACGTTCATATTGCGCGTATGATGACAAGATCAAATCTGAAAAGGAGGTGCGTCTTTCACCAAACTTTTGTAGGACCTCGCTGGGCCGCCTGCACGTGAATGGCGAGGCAAAACCAACG
Source organism: uncultured Isosphaeraceae bacterium (assembly GCA_964558095.1). GTDB lineage: Bacteria > Planctomycetota > Phycisphaerae > Phycisphaerales > SM1A02 > CAZLDF01. The sequence goes on from CAZLDF010000105.1 coordinate 637, forward strand.
AATGCGCGATTCCATTCTTGGCCTTACCACGCAGCGTCCGGCTCGTCCGGTTCCGGCGTGAACCGCCGATCCGAAAGGATAGGGGCGGATGCAGGAAAAACACACTGATCGCGCATCCAACTCGCGCTGCTCACTGAAGCAGCGCGTTTTGCTCTCATGGGTGCAAATCTAAGTGGACTTCGCCAGCAACCGCGCCGGTCGGTAGTCGCCGCCGAGGACTTCTTTGCTCGGAGCTTTCATCCAGTGTTCGAGGACGCCGGCGTAGATGCTGCGGAAATCGACGGTGTACTTGAGATCGCCCTGGTCGAGGTCGGTGAGCGACGGGTGATCGCCGAGCAGACCGCTCTTGAGCATGTCGCCGACGAAATACATCGGCGCGGCGCAGCCGTGGTCGGTGCCGCCCGAAGCATTCTGCGCCACGCGCCGGCCGAACTCGCTGAACACCATCGTCAGCACGCGCCCGGAATTCCCCTGCGCCTTGAGGTCCTTGTGGAAGGCATTGAGCGAATCGCCAAGCTGCTGCAGCAGGTTCTGGTGCGGGCCGAACTGGTTGGCATGCGTGTCGAAGCCGCCCTGAGTGACGTAATAGACGCGCGTGGACATGCCGTCGCGGATCATCGCGCCGACGATCTGCAATTGCTGCGAAAGCTGCCCGCCGGGATAGCGCACCAGCGGCTGCCTGGAGACGGCTGCGCGGATGCGGTCGGATGCGATTTGCGCATCGAGCGACGTTCGCATCAGAAAACCAAGCTGGCTGTCGTCTTCGACATGATCGAGCGTGCCGGCGCGGTTGATGCTTTCGTATGGGTCCTCAAGCGACTTGTGCAGGTCCTTGCCGACCCAGCGGAACATCTCAGCCGATTCGAACGTGATGGGCCGCTGCGTCTGGCCGAGCATCGCCAGCGGCGACTCGCGGCCGATGGCGACGCCGCCCTGCGGGTCGGGCCGGCCGCTGCACGTGCAGTCGAAATATTTGCCGATCCATCCGTTGCCGCTGGCGCTGGTGTCGGCGGTGTGCCAGATGTCCATCGACGTGAAGTGCGAGCGATTGGGATTGGGATAGCCGACGCCCTGGACGACCGACGCGACGCCCTCATCGAGCAGTTCCTTGAAGCCGCGCATCGAAGGATGCAGCCCGACGCCGGCGTTGCGATCGAATTCGAGCGCAGCGAGGCGTCCCTGTCCCCCCCCTTGCCCGGGCGCTGCGACGCCGATGACCGGGCGGGCGCGGTGATACGCGTCGGCGCCGTAAGGCACGACGGTGTTGAGGCCGTCGTTGCCGCCGGCAAGCTGGACGACAACGAGGATGTGGTCCTCCGGCACGCCCGCCTGACTGGCAACCTGCGCTCCGTCGGGCAGCAGCATGCCGCGAGCGCTGCGCTCGATGAACAGCGGTGCCGTCGCGGCCAGCGATGCGAACGTCAGGCCGCGCTGCAGAAACACGCGGCGGGTGAAGGCGGATGTTTCGGTGGGATCAAACATGGTTCTTGTCCGGGGAATCATAACCACGGGGACACGGAGACACGGAGGATGGCATTTTGCGATTTGGTGATTTGGTGAGTGCGTGAGTGCTTCTGATCCCTGATCGAATCTCCGTGTCTCAGTGTCTCCGTGGTTTCTTCTTGGTCGCGTGGTTTCTTTGCGTTAGCAGAGCTGGTACTCCGGCATTGCCGTGATCAGCGACAGCAGGCCGACGAGCATGTTGTTCTCCATTCGTCCGCCGTGGTCGTTGACGAAGTGAATGAGCGTTTGAACGCGCTGCTCGTGGGGTTCGCGGCCGAGCGCGAATCGCATCAGATAGGCGACGGCGTCGCGGGGATTAACATCGCCGTTCTCGCCGCGAAGATGCTCGATCAGGTGCGCCGCGTCATACGGGTTGCCGTCGGCGTCCCACGCATGGCCCTCGGCCCGCCGGCCCGTCAGCAGCGCGATCAGCACGTTCTGCCGCACGAACATCGTCGAGGTGTTGATCCACGTCCGCCCGCCTTCCCAGCCCTTGACCGACGGCGGCTGGAAGATGCTCTGGCCCATCAGCGCCATCGCTTCGATCAGCGTACCGAGATCGCGCGTGGGCGTTCGCAGCGAACGGATCGCCTGGACGACAAGCTGCACGGGGCTCTTCACCAGGCACGCCATGTTCGCCGGGTCGTAGAAGTGCTCGCTCATGAACAGCGTTCGCAGCACGGGCTTGATCTGGTAGTTCTCGTCGCGCAGCTTCGCGCCGAGCTTGACGATGTACTCGCGCGTGTTCTTGTCCGGCTCGCCGGGTTTGTCATTGACGAAGAACCGGTAGAGCTTGTGGCAAATGTATTCGCTGACGACGGGTCGGGTGAAGATGAGATCGACGAAGTCGTCGCCGTTGTAGTTGCCGATCTTGCCGAAGATTCGCTTGGGCCCGTCATCGTGCATGCGGGCGAACTGTGGCGAACCGGGGCCGATGAAATCGTCGTCGCCGAAGGTGTACCCGGTGAGCGCGCGGGCGCCTTGCTTGATGTCGTCCTCGGTGTAGCCATTGCCCTCGCCCATGGTGAAGAGCTCCATGAGTTCGCGCGCGAGGTTCTCGTTCGGGCTTTCCTTGCGATTCTGATTGTTGTTGAGATAGCGCAGCATCGCCGCGTCGCGGATGATGCCGTGCGTGAGCGTCTTGAAGTTGCCGACCGCGTGCAGTCGGAAGAGCTGGTTCTGAAGGAAGAGGTGATAGCTGTCCTCGACCGCGCGGTAGCCGGTGGCGAAGTGGCCGTGCCAGAAGAGCGTCATCTTCTCCTCGAGCGGCCGGGCCGATTCGATCATGCGCTTGAGCCACCAGGCCTGCATCTCGCGAAGCTGGCGCCGGTCGGCGGTCTGGCGCTGGCTTCGTTCGCGGCGCAGGCGTTCGAGGACGACTTCGTCGCCCGTTTGCCGCGCGCGGCGGGCTTCGACGGCGTCCTCGCGCGACTGCGGGCTCATGATGTCCTTGTCGAAATCGTCCGCGTGAACGCGCTCGTCGCGCAGCTTCTCGTAATCGACGATGTACTCGACCGCGTCCCGCACGCCCATGTTGGCCAGCGCCCGCACCTGCCCCGGCGTGCCGCCGAAGCCCGCGCGGCAGAGCAGGTGCTGCGCGTGCCAGTAATCGAACCGGCGAGCTTCGAGCGGTCGCAACGAATTCACTGCCATCGCGAGAAACCTCCGAGAGCCGCGAGTCATTCAATGATACGGCCTCAGAGGCATCGGACATCCCCGCATTGAAATTCCGCGAAGTGTGAAAACGTCCGAGAATCCGCGTTAAGCCCAAGCCGCCAGGCCGGACCTCACGTGTCGCTCAGTTCGTCCGGCCTGGCGGCCGGGGCTTAACGAATTCCACCGAACTTCCGCGCCGCAATCGCAGCTTCAACCGCAGCGCGTTGCCGATGACGGTGATGTCGCTTAGGCCCATCGCGGCGGCGGCGATCAGCGGGCCGTACTCACCGAGCAGTCCCAGGGCCGCGGCGGGAATCGCCGCCGCGTTGTAGAAAAACGCGAGGAACAGGTTCTGGCGAATCGTGCGAAGCGTCGCGCGTGACAGGCGCACGGCGTCGGGCACGGCTTTGACGCGATTGGTCGTGATGACCACGTCCGCGGCTTCGATCGCGATGTTCGTGCCGCTGGCCATGGCGATGCCGAGGTCCGATTCCGCCAGGGCCGCGGCGTCGTTGATGCCGTCGCCGACCATCGCCACGGCCCCCCGCCCCCCACGACCACGCGACGCCTTCTCGCGCGACGCCCGTTCGGTCAGATCCTTGATGTACGTAGCCTTGGACTGCGGCGTTGCCTCGGCAATGACCTCGGTTTCGTTCAGGCCGAGCTGGCGGCCGATCTCGATCGCCGCGCGCTGGCGATCGCCGGTGAGCATCGAGACGCTCATGCCGAGTTCGCGCAGTTCTGCGATCGCGTCCTTCGCGTCCTCGCGAACCTGGTCTTCGATGCTGATGGTCGCGATGGTGGCGCCGTCAACGTCGATGTGGCTGGTCGCTTCCTTGCCCCGGATGACCTCGACGGTCTTGCCATCGACGACGCCGCGCACTCCCTGGCCCGAGATCGCCTGGAACTTGTGGACTTCCACCAGCTCGATGGAGCGCTCACGCGCTTCGCGCACAATCGCCCGCGCTATCGGGTGCTCGCTCGGCATTTCGACCGATGCCGCCAGCCGCAGGGCGTCGTCGAGCGTCCACGACTTGTCGGTGATCTCGATGGATGCGACGGCGGGCTCGCCCGCGGTAAGCGTTCCGGTCTTGTCGAAGACGACGCGATCGACCGAGCCGGCGGTCTCGATCGCCATGGCGGACTTGATGAGTATGCCGCGCTTGCTCGCCGCGCCGGCGCCGACCATGACGGCCATAGGCGTCGCCAGCCCCAGCGCGCACGGGCAGGAAATGATGAGCACCGTCACCGTCGCGATCAGGCCCCTGGGCAAATCGCCCGCGACCCACCAGCCGATCGTCGTCAGCGCCGCGATCACCAGCACCGCAGGCACGAAGATCGCGCTGACCTTGTCGGCAAGGCGCTGAATGTCGGCTTTGGACGATTGGGCGTCCTGCACCATTGCGGCGATGCGCGTGACGGTGGTGTGCCGGCCATCGACGCTCGCCTGGACGACGAGCCGGCCGGTGGAGTTCATCGTGCCCGCCACGACCGAATCGGCGGCGCGCTTGGGCACGGGCATTGGCTCGCCTGTGACCGCAGACTCGTCGATGTCGCTTTCGCCTTCGATCACTTCGCCGTCGATCGGCACGCGCGAGCCGGGGCGGATGAGCAGGCGATCGCCCGGCTGAACATCGGCAGACTTGATGCGATTCGTTTCGCCGCGTTCATCGAGGCGCTCGACTTCATCGGGCTGCAGTTCGAGCAGGTCGCGCACAGCCGAGCCCGCCTGGGCGCTGGCGCGGGCTTCGAGCCAGTGTCCAAGCGAGATGATGCCCAGCAGGGCCGCGGACTCGGCGAAATACAGCGGCTGGCCAAGATCGCGGCCGAGCAATTGCGCGATGAACACCACGAGCGAGAACACATACGCCGTAGTCGCGCCCATCGCGATGAGCGTGTCCATATTGGTCGTGCGGCGCATCGCGGCGCGCCAGGCGGATCGATAGAACCCGCCGCCGGCGACGACGAGCACCAGCGTCGCGCCG
>CAZLDF010000106.1:0-10095 GCA_964558095.1 uncultured Isosphaeraceae bacterium
GAGGAGACCGTCGAAATCACGCGCCTGGCGCTGTGGATTCGCACGGCCGAGCGCGGCAAGACGCTGGCCGACCTTTCACGCAACATTCTGAGGGCGAACAGTCTCGTCGATGATGCAACGGTCGATGCTCTGGCGTTTGAATGGAACGCTGCCTTTTCGGAAGTGTTCGCGGAAGGCGGCTTTCACTGCGTGATCGGCAATCCGCCGTATGTGAAGCTTCAGAACTTCCGGCGGCGACAACCAGAGGTCGCGAAGTGGCTCACGCAGCGCTACAAGGCCGCTTCCACCGGCAACTTCGACATGTATCTGCCGTTCATCGAGCGCGGCCTGGAGCTGCTGCGACCGAACGGACGACTGGGATTCATCGCGCCCAGCGTGTGGCTGTTCAACGAGTATGGCCGCGGATTGCGTGAATTGATCGCGGAGAGTCGATCGCTCGCTCAATTCATCGATTTCAAGAGCCACCAGGTGTTCGAGGACGCGACGACGTACACGGCGTTGCAGTTTTTCTCCAAGTCGCCGCGGGAAGAGATATCCGTCGCCGACGCCAGTTCAGGAAACCTGGAACAGCTTGTGCCCTTTACGGTGACGTATCAGGGCAAGAGCGGAGAGGCGTGGGCCCTGCTCGATCAACGCTCGCAGGCGATACTCGATCGCATGCGCGAAGGGAGCGTCCGGCTCGATGAAGCAAGCGGCGGCATCATCGTCGGCATTCAGACCAGTGCCGATGCCGTGTATCACCTGATCAAAGTGCGCGACGGGGAGTATTGGTCGAGTGCCTTATCGCGCGTTGTGGAAATCGAAGATGACGTCATGAAGCCACTGGTCAGCGGCGTGGATGCATATCCCTTCGCCCTCCCGCCTCCGAACAAGTTCCTGCTCTTTCCGTACGCACTGGCAGGCGGAAAGGCCAGACTGCTCTCGGAAAGGGAAATGAAACGTCACAAGCGCGCGTGGCACTACTTGAAGCAAAATGAAGCAGCGCTTCGAAACCGAGAATCCGGAAAGATGGATCGCGATGGATGGTATGGATACAACTACCCCAAGAATCTTGAAAAGCAAGATAAGCCGAAGCTATTGGTTCCTCGACTGCTCTTGCACTTGTTCTGTGCTGCCGACCTGGAAGGTGAACTGTGCATCGATAATGTGGACGTGGGAGGGGTTCTCTGCAACGGTGCATGGCAGTTGGAATTCCTGTTGGCGCTTTTGAATTCCAAAGCGATCGACTACTTCTGGCGCGCGACATCAAAGCCGTTTCGCGGCGGGTATCGCTCCGCGAACAAGCAATTCATCGCGCCCCTGCCCATTCCGGCCGACAAGGACCAGAAACCGCTGGCGAGTCTGGCGAAGAAGCTGACCAAGCTGCACGCGGAGCGCCATCAAGCTGTCGGAACGGTCCATCGCAGGTTTGTCACGGACCTGCCGCCCAAAGTCCTGATTGAAACCAGCCCCTTGCCCCCGAAGCTGCCGGGGCGGCTGGCGCGATTTGAAGAGCTTTCCATGTCGTCGCTGCTGGCCGCGATGGAAGAGTACGCGGAGCGCGCGATGGTGATGGATGAGCGAGATCGGTGGCATGACTATCTGCTTCCGCAGATTTCGGCGATTCACAAGCTGGATCGGCGGATCGCGGACCTCCAGGAGCAACTGGACCGCGAGGCGTATGCGCTCTACGCACTCGATGGCGAATCAATCAACGCGATCGAACGGACGGGCGCCAAGCGCGGTGTGAATGAGACGTAAGCCTGCGCCATTGGCCTCTTTGGCCGCGGGAAGCTCCGCGAATATTGCAGGTGCCTCGATCGACTTGGCGACGCTGCCGGACGCGTGGCCCTCTCCCAAGGGGAGAGGGAGAAAGAACGGCTCAATACCCCCACCCGAACACTCTGCGGTCGCCCAGGCCATCGACGACGGCGATCCATGAGCCGTCGGGAAGTTGCTGCGCGTCGATCTGGTGCATGCCCAGGCTGCGCCAGCCGTCGCCGCCCCGCGTGAGAATCGGATTGGTCGGCAGCTTGTGCTCTTCGTACTGCGTCGGCGTCAGCGCGACGATCTCGAACGCGTAAAGCTGATTGCCGTATTCGGGGAAGTCATCCTGCGCGAATCGGATGAGCGAGCCGTGGTACTCGATCACGCGTCCGCCGCAGCGGCCATAGTTGGCGTTGAAGCGGACGACGGGGCTCATGGGATGCTCCTGCCACGGCCCGTTGAGTTCGTCGGCGAAAAACAGATGCAGCATGTCGTTGCCGCGGCTGGCGAACATCCACCAGCGGCCGTCGTGCTGGAAGAGCGTCGGATCGATGAACCCGCCGGGCAGAAGCGTCGCCGTCTTGCGCCACTTCGTCGGAAATTCTTCCGCGACGTACAACCGCACTTCGCCTGCGTCGGCGATCTCGGGAATCATCCACCACCGACCATCGTGCTCGAACACCTGCGGATAGGACAGGTGCTCTTCCTCGCGCAGGACGACTTGCTGATAGGTCCATGTGCGGGCGTCGGCGCTGGTGGCCAGCGCGATTTCGCCGCGACCGTTCTCCGCGTTCATCGCTTCGACGAACACGTGCCACACGCCGTCGTGCTGCACCCAGAAGGGATCGGCGACGAAGGTCGCGTGAATGTCGGTGACGTCCGCCGCGGTGAGGACCGGATTGGCGATGCCCGGCAGCGGCTGGAGCGAAAGCGGGGAGTCGCCGGCATAGACGCCGATCGACCAGCCGCGTTCCTCGCCGACGAACGGCACGCCGCGCTTCGCGCCGACCATGACTCCGGGCGCGAACCCGCCGAGGATCGCGAGCAGCACGGCGGGCGTCAGAATGTTGCGAAGGCGGCGGAGCATGGTGGAATTGCCCAAGTCAAGTTGGAGGTGAGGCGGGGCGGTCGCGATGAACGGCCACGGGTGATGTCTGAATTCTTCGGCGGCGCGAGGCGAATGCTGCAGAGCGGACGTGTTCGATCGCAGCGAAGGCGCCTCAATTGGATGATTCGGACGGCGACGGCGTCCCATAAGCGGGGCCGCCGCGCGCGGGACCGCTCGCGCGCTGGATTTGCGCACACACTTCCGCAGACTTTGCCCTGCGGGACAAAATGTGGCACTCTGTGAGAGACTATCTCAAGACTCCCTCTCCCTTTGGGAGAGGGTTGGGGTGAGGGCGGCACGTCCGGCAATGCCGCGGACCTCTCGCGAACTCAGCCTTGAACTTCCGTTTCGAGACAGTTTCTTAGACCTCGTCCGGCCTGGCGGCCGGGGCTTAACGGTTTCAGTGCACGAGTGAAAGATGCCTGTTCCTTCGCCGCTTCATCCTCGCACCAGCGCGCTGTGCACGAGTCTGCTCTGGAAGGAGTGGGCGGGCTATTTCGCGGTGCGCTCGTATGACGCCTATCACGAGCGCGAGTATTTCGCGATGCGCCACGCAGCCGGCCTGATGGACGTGACGCCGCTGTTCAAGTATGACGTGCGCGGCCGCGATGCGCGGGCGTTTCTGTCATATGTGACCACCCGCGACGTGGCGAAACTCAAGCACGAGCAAGTGGCCTACGGCTGCTGGTGCGACGAGGCGGGCAAACTGCTCGATGACGGCACGATCTGGCGGCTGGACGACGATCACTTTCGAGTCACCTCGGCCGAGCCGAACCTACGATGGTTTCAGCAGAACGCCGGCGACTTCGACGTTTCGATCGAAGACGTGACGGACCGCATCGCCGCGATTTCGGTGCAGGGCCCGCGATCGCGCGATGTGCTGAAGCAGGTATGCAATGCGGACCTCGATGCGCTGAAGTTCTTTCGCCTGACGCGATATCGAATTGACGGTGGGGAGAGATCGGGGGGGGGATTCGACGCGATCGTTACGCGAACGGGTTACACAGGCGACCTGGGATATGAAGTGTGGGTGGACAATGCGCATGCGCTGGCGCTGTGGGACGCGGTGTTCGAGGCCGGCCGGCCGTTCGGACTGCTGCCCGCGGGGCTCGATGCGCTCGACAATTGCAGGGTGGAGGCGGGGTTCATCCTGAACGGCGTGGATTACTTCAGCGCGAACAAGTGTCTGATCGAAGCGCGCAAGAGTTCGCCGTTCGAGGCGGGGCTTGGGTGGACGGTGCAGCTTGATCGCGATGAATTCATCGGACAGCGCCCGTTGCGGCAGGAGCGCGAGCGCGGCTCGGCGTGGTCGTTCGTGGGGCTTGAAATCGACTGGGAGGAATTCGAGTCGCTTCACGAAGCGGTCGGTTTGCCGCCGGCGGTGTGCAGCCACGCGTGGCGCGACGCCGTGCCGGTCTATTCGACGGGCGGGCATCAGGTCGGCCAGGCGACGAGCGGCTCGTGGTCGCCGATGCTCAAAAAGAACCTGGCGCTGGCGACGGTGCGCAGCGAGTACGCAGCGGAAGGCACCGTGCTGCGCAAGGAAGTGACGGTCGAGTATGTTCGTCACGCGGTGAAGGCGACGGTGGTGAAGAAGCCGTTCTTCGATCCGCCGCGGAAGAAGGCGTGAAGGGCGACGAGGCAAGCCGCAAGACACGCGAAATCACGACAGTACCAAATCACTCATTCACCAAATCACCAAATCACCAAATCACCAAATCACCAAATCGCCAGATCGCCAAATCACCAGATGAACACGAAGCCATATGACGCGATCATCGTCGGCGGCGGGCACAACGGGCTGGTGTGCGCCGCATACTTGGCGCGCGCGGGCCGGCGAGTGCTCGTGCTCGAACGCCGTCACGTGCTGGGAGGGGCCGCGGTGACCGAGGAGCTGTACCCCGGTTTCCGTTTCAGCGTGTGCTCGTACGTCGTCAGCTTGTTTCGGCCGCACATCATCCGCGATCTCGATCTGGCTCGGCACGGGCTGGAGATGATTCCGCTGGAGTGTTCGTTCCTGCCGCTGCCCGATGGCGCCGAGGGGGGTTCGCTGTGCAGGTGGAGCGATGCGCATCGCACGCGCCGCGAGATCGCGCGCTTGAGCGCGAAGGATGCAGAGGTCTATCCCGAATTCGGCATGGCGATGAGCAAGATGGCGCATATGGCCAAGGCCGTCATCGACGCGCCGGCGCCCGATCCGTTCTCGCTCAAGCCCGTCGAGATCGCGAAGCTGCTGCGCCTGGGCAGGCACTTTCGCAGCCTCGGCCCGGACATGATGCACCTGCACATGCAGCTTCTGACGATGAGCGCGGTGGATTTTCTCGACTTGTGGTTCGAATCGCCCGTGCTCAAAGCGCCGATGAGCGTCAGCGGCATCATCGGCACGATGCTCGGCGTGCGCAGCCCGGGGACGGCGTATGTCCTGCTGCACCACTACATGGGCGAAATCGACGGCGCGTTCCGCTCCTGGGGCTTCTCGAAGGGCGGCAACGGGCAGCTCAGCATGGCGATCGCGAACGCAGCGCTCAGCTTCGGCGCGGAAATTCGCACGCAAACACCTGTGCAGCGCGTGCTCATCGACAACGGCCGCGCCGCCGGCGTCGTGCTCGACAGCGGCGAAGACATCCGCGCTGCGGTCGTCATCAGCGCCCTCGACCCCAATCGCACCTTCCTGCGCCTCGTTGGTGAAGAACATCTCGATGGCGAGTTCGTCACGCAGATCAAACGATTCAAACTGCGCGGTAGTTCCGGCAAAGTGAATCTCGCGGTCGATCGCCTGCCCGAATTCTCGTGCAGACCCAACGATGGACGAGGCGAGCAGGGGGGGGGAGAAGGGGGCGCGAGGCACCTTCGCGGCGACATCGCCATCGCGCCCGGCATTTCCTACCTCGAACGCGCGTACGACCAGGCGAAGTACGGCGACTTCAGCGAGCGGCCGTATCTCAACGTCGTGATTCCCTCGCTCGTCGATCCCAGCGTCGCCCCCCCCGGCAAGCACATCGTCTCGTGCTTCGTGCAGTACGCGCCCTATCACATCAAGGAAGGCCCGGAGTTCTGGCCGCAGCGGCGCGAAGCGTTCGGCGACGCGGTCGTCGATACGCTCGCGGAATATTGCCCGGGATTGAAGGAGTCGATTCTCTATCGGCAGGTCCTCACGCCGTGGGACCTGGAGCAGGACTTCGGCCTGACCGAGGGCAACATTTTCCACGGCGAGCTGAGCCCTGAGCAACTGCTCTTCAACCGGCCCGCCAGCGGCTGGGCGCGCTACCGCACCCCGATCCGCAACTTGTGGATGTGCGCCAGCGGCACGCACCCGGGGGGGGGCGTGATGGGCGGCCCCGGCGAACTCGCAGCGCGCGTCATGCTGCGATCAGGAGCGGTGTAGAAGATTGAACCACGGAGACACGGAGACACGGAGACACGGAGATGGCGAGATGGAGAGACGGGGAGGCGGAAAGATCGAGATACACAGTCATTCAATCACCTGATCGCCCCATCACGAAATGAACGAATCTCAACTCATTTGCATGTCTCCGTGTCTCTGTGCCTCCGTGGTTAATCTCTTCCAATGACTTTCGCGCGAGACCAATTTGATGTCATCGTCATTGGCGCGGGCCACAACGGGCTGACCGCCGCGGCGATGCTCGCCAAACGCGGGCGGGCCGTGCTCGTCCTCGAAGCGAGTGATCGCGTCGGCGGGCTGTCCGCGCGTGAAGAGTTCCATCCCGGTTTCGTCGCGCCCGGCGTGCTGCACGACGCATCCTGCCTCAGCCAGTCGGTCGTGGATGAACTCGAATTGTCGCGACATGGACTCGCATGCGTCGAGCCGCCCGGCGTGTTGCAGCTCGACGCGGACGGACCGGGTTTCGAGTTCTGGGGCGAACTCGATCGCGCATGCGATGCGATCGGCGGGCTTTCGGCGCGCGATGCGGAAAAGTATCGCCAATTCCGCGCATGGATCGATTGCGTCGCGATGGCGCTGCGCCCGGTGTTTCAGGACGTGCCGCCGGACGTGAGCGACACGAGCGCCGCCGCCGTCTTGCGACTGGGGAAGCGCGCGTGGTCGGTGCGGCGATTGGGGCGCGCCGACCTGTCGGAGCTGTCGCGCGTGGTTCCGATGAGCACCGCGGACTGGTTGGGCGAGTGGTTTGAGAGCGAGCCGCTCAAGTGCGCGCTGGCGTGGCCGGCGCTCGAGGCGATGTTCGCCGGGCCGCGCAGTCCCGCGACCGCGGCGACGTTGCTGCGCTGGCTCGTGCTTCGAGGGCGCGAAATCAACGGCGGCGGGGCGGCGATCATCGATTCGCTCGTCGCCGCAAACAGAGCGTTCGGCGTTCAACTTGAAACGAGCGCGCGCGTCACGTCGATCGACGTGCGCAGCGGCCGGGCGCGAAGCGTCACGCTCGCCGACGGGCGATCTTTCGAAGCCCCGATCATCGCAGCCGCGTGCGACGTCAGGCATGTGCTGCTCGATCTTCCTCGCGACCATCGCCTGGCGCCGAGCCAGCGGCGAAGCATCGAATCGCTGCGAACCCGCGGCGTGACGGCCGTGCTGCGAATCGCGCTCGACCGGCCGCCTGAATTCGCCGCGCGGCCCGCAGAACACATCGCGCGGGCGCGCACCGGCGCTTCGCTCGACGACATCGAGCGCGCGTTCGACGCTGTGAAATACGATCGGTTCAGCGAGCGACCGGTGCTCGACATCCGAATCGCCGCCGCCGACGGGCGCGGCGAGCCGGCGGCCAATCAACCATGCGTCGCGACCGTGCTGGCGCAATACGTGCCGTTCGCGATGGATGGCGGATGGAGCGATGATGCTCGGCGCCGGTTGGAATCAGCAATCATCGCGGAGATGGCGATTCACGCGACCGGACTGCGCGATTCGATCGTCGCGACGCAATTGCTGACGCCGCCCGACCTGGCGCAGCGATACGGCCTCGCGGGCGGTCACCTGCATCACGGCGAGCACGCGCTGGACCAGATGCTGGTGCGCCCGGCGCGCTGCTGCGCTCGCTACGCCACGCCGATCGAGGGCTTGTATCTCTGCGGCGGCGGATGCTTCCCAGGGGGGGGCATCACGTGCCTGCCCGGCGCGAACGCGGCGCGCGCGATCCTGCACGCGCGCATCAAGGAACCAGCGGCACAGGCATCTCGCTCGTGATCGCCGATGGTGGTGTTCGCGCCGCTCACGTTCTTCGCCCGCTAGGCGCACGATCGGACTGGAGTCAGTCTCACCAACCTTTGCTTTTCTTCGCCCGCCGGGCGCCCGATCGTTGCCAGGGGCGCAGCGCTTCGCAAGCCCCTGGAAGGAGTGAGTGGGAAGACCCTTGCCTCTCATTTTCCCGCCTGAAGGGCGGACGCGCGCTTCGTCCGCCCTCCGGGCGGTGAGAAACTGACAGAGAGAAGTAGAAGGAAGGCCATCGGCCTTGCTTCCAGTGGCTTGCCCGCAAGGCTCGCTGCGCCACTGGCAACGATCATCGGCCCTCCGGGCCGGAGCAGAAAGGAAGGCAGGGATCTGCGTTGCCACAGCGCAGCGCTTCGCACGCCCCTGGCAGGCGATAGCGAGTCACTCGTTGCGATACACGACGGTCGAGCGGTTCCACTCGCCTTCTTTCTTCATCGCGGCCATGGCGTGCGTGGCGTCGGGATAATCGACGGCGGAATAGGTGAGCGTCGTCTCGCCGATGGCGATCCGATCGCCGTCGGAAAGCGCTTTTTCCTTGTCGATCTTCGTGCCGTTGACGATCACGCCGTTGACGCTGCGGAAGTCGCTGGCGAAGTGTTGGTGCTTCTCCTCGTCGAAGCGCACGTGAAGATGCTGGCGCGAAATCTGGCCGTCGAGAATCTGGAACGTGCAGCGGTCATCGCGGCCGATGAGGACGAGCTTGTGCCGCGCGAGCGCGAAGAACTGGCCGCGGGCGGGACCATTCGTTGCGATGAGGCATGCCATGGGTTGGCTCCGGAAGGGATAAGCGAGGCTATTGTAACGAGCATCGGCGAGCGGCGTTCTCAGTCACTGTGGTCGGCGGCGGGGCGACTCCGCCGCGGCGGCTCGGAGAGCTGTGGTACGGGGAAACGGTTCGGAGAACCGTGGTACCGGGAGGCGGCTCGGAGCGCCGTGGTACCGGGAGACGGTTCGGAGAGCCGTGGTACCGGTCGAGCGTGCCCGAACGGCGGACTCGGAGGCCCAAACTGTTAAGATGGGATGCAAAGTGGGGGGGGGACCCCTTTTACTTTGCGCGCGCGTTTTTGACGCATGTGAAGATTTCGCGCAGGATTGACGTTCGCTTCGAGGATTGGCATGCGGCTTGACGCGATCACCAATGAGCACAGAGTTCACACAGGCACGGAGTCGAACCTGTTCGATTGTCAAAGAGCGCGGCGCGCCCGCTGACCTGGCGCGATGACGATCAAGAAGAAAATTATGGCGCGGGTTTTGGCGGAAGTCGAGGGCGACGCGCGGCGGAGCGTCACGGTTGTGCGCGCCGCGATATGCAAGAGATCATGGCACGCTGCGCAGGGGCTCAAACGCCACCCCTGCGCGGCCACCGCCGGGGCGAAGACACAGAGAATGGCGGGCCCGACTGCGTGTTGAGGGACGCGGGTCATGGGGGATTATGGCCTCTGGGGCGACGGGCATGAGGAGATGGCGGGCGGGTGGGAGGATTGCATGGTCAGGGGATGGGGCGGAAGGTATCATGATGGCGCTGCGGAATCGACCCCGGGCGGTCGAGGAGTTTGACAGGCATGGCGGCAGGGTTTACGAGGAACGCTGTGCGGGCGATCGGCGGTGCGAAGGTGCGCAATCGTGCGATTTTGCGCGCTTGCGCGGCGGTATTGGCGGTGTTGGGGGTTGCCGCAGGGCATGCGGTCGGCGGGGATTCTCTGGACTTATCAACGTCGTTGGCGCGGGAGAAGGCGGCAGTTGAGCGCGTTGGGATTGCGCCGGATTCGGGCGACGCGGTTAATCGTGCGCAAGGTGATACCGATTGCGAGGAACTTCGTTGGATATCGACGTTCGGCCCTCGTCCCGGGGTGAGCGGTTCGGTTCACGCATTCAAAATCTTCGACGATGGATCCGGCCACGGCGAGGCGCTCTACGTTGGCGGCGGCTTCTCATTCGCTGGCTCTGTTGTTACGCGAGGGATCGCGCGATGGGACGGAGACTCGTGGTCCGCGTTGGGTGGCGGCTTGGATGGCGCTGTTCGCGCGATTGCAGTGTTTGATGACGGTCAAGGAGACGG
>CAZLDF010000107.1:0-4701 GCA_964558095.1 uncultured Isosphaeraceae bacterium
ATGGCGAATGTTTGCTGGAGCATGCGGTCTGGGAACGGGCGGTGGATTCGCTGGTCGCGGGGGGTCGCCGGGAGTCGGCGGGGCTTGCCTGGGGGCCGGCTTCGGCGCCGCCGCACGGACGCCGCCGCCGGTCGGTCCGCGCCGACTCGCGCGGTCGGCGTGGGCGGATCATAAGAAATGTCGGTCGAGCGCGATATTTTGAGCCGAACTCGTGAACCTCGTGCGGCAGGCGCTACGTAGCAACGGCCGGCGAAGTTCGCGGTGGCGCGCCAACGTCGAATCGATCGCCCGCCTCCGCTTCGGCTCGGCCGGGCGGAAACAGCACCTCTTCGCGGTGGGCTCGCACCCGTCCGCCGATTCTGAAACCCGCGTGCGGCGTGGTACAGTCTCCGCGGCGGCGACCCGACACCGCATGTTCCTCGACCTTCTCAAGTCTCAGCAATGCGCGTAGATCAATTCGCCTATCAACGAGCCACGCAGGTTGCCTCATTCGGCCTGGCGCTGCAAATCCTGCTCGCCGGCGCGATGCTTCTCTTCGGCCTGTTGGCCCACGACACCGCCGTGCTCTTCGCCTCGGTCTATGCGCTGCTGGGCGCGGTGTGCCTGTGGCCCGGTCTGCTCGTCATCTTCAACCAGCACAAGCTGGAGCGCCTGGAAGCTCTGGAGGAGACCCAGCTTGCCGCGTCGCGGGGCGAGGGCGGCTCGGTCTTCGACCGCGCCGATGAGGAAACTCACGTCGCCGCCCGGCGCCTGCGGCTGATGCACTCCTGGCTCATGCCGATTCTCAGCGGGTTGCTCGCGGTCGGGCTGGTGCTTGCGGGCTGGCTGATGCTGGCCGACATGGCGCGCGTGGGCGAGCAGGAAAATCCGTTCCAGTTTCGCCACACCGAGCACATCGGCTGGGCCGTGGCGCTGTGCCTGTCTTCCGCGGCGATCTCGTTCATCTTCTCGCGATTCGTCGCGGGCATGGCCAAGCAGACGGCGTGGCAAAATCTGCGGGGCGGTGCGTCGTACATGGTGGGCAACGCGCTGGTCACGCTCGCCGTCGGCGTCGGCTTCATCTTCCGATTCTTCAACAACGACGCCCTCATTCAAACAATCGGCCACGCGATCCCCTTCTTCATGATCGCGCTGGCCGGGGAAATCGTCCTCAACCTGATCCTGAACTTCTATCGCCCGCGGGTGCAGGGCGAAGCGCCGCGGCCTGCGTTCGATTCGAAAGTCCTCAGCCTCTTCGCCGCGCCGGACAATCTCGTCCGCTCGCTCAACGAGGCCGTGAATTATCAGTTCGGCTTCGACGTCACCAGTACCTGGGGCTACCAGCTTCTTCTGCGAAGCGTCACCGGCCTGATCGTCGTGGCGGTGCTGATGCTCGTCGCCCTCAACTGCATGGTCATCGTCGAACCGCATCAGCAGGCGATCCGCCTTCGCGGCGGGGCGATCGTGGGCGACGTGCACGGCTCGGGCGTGATGTTCAAGTGGCCCTGGCCCTTTGAGACCGCCGCGGTGCACGACGTCTCGCGCATCCGCGAGCTGTCGCTCACCGCGCGGCGCACCCGGCGGAACATCGTCAACGACATCGAGGTGAACCTGTGGAGTGACTCCCTGGAAGGCCGCACCGACGTGCCCTTCGAGCCGCTGCTGGTTCGCAGCGTCGAAAGCCTGACGCCCGAGCAGTCGGCGAAGCTCGAGCAGCTTGAGGAACTCGAGCAGCTTGAATCACCGGGCGAACAGGGAGGGGCGGCCGACGTGCCCGACATTTTCCAGCAGCTCGCGCTGGTTGAACTTGAAATCGTGATGGAGTATCGCATCCGTTCGGGCGGCGAAAGCCCCGGGAGCGGCCTGCTGGACTACCTCACGTTCGCCTCCGATGAACGCACGCGCCGCCATCGCCTGACCGAGCGCGAGCGCATGATGCAGGCCATCGCCCAGCGCGAGATTCGCGGCCATCTGGTGCGGCTGACGATCGACGACGTGCTCAACGTGCAGGACGGCCGGCTCGCGAGCATGCTGCAGACGAACACGCAACGGGCGCTTGATGCGCATGCGGCGGGCGTCGAGGTGGTGGCGGTGAACCTGCTGATGGTTCGGCCGGCGGGCGACCAAGTGCGTAACGCGTTCGCCGACGTTCCCATGATGGCGCAGGCGCGGCAGGAAGACGTCGCCAAGGCCCGGCGCGATGAGATCATGTCCTACGCCATCGTCATCGGCGACGCGAACCTCGCCAACCCCGTGCTGCAGGGCGTACAGGCCTACAGCGCGCTGACGAATCGCCGTGCGACCATCGCCGCCCGGATCGACGGCGCCCGCGCCCGCGGCGAAGCCCAGGCCGCCGACGAACTCGCGCGACAGCTTGCCGAGATCGACGAACAGTTGCCGCGCCGGCGGCTGGAAGTCGAGCGGTTGCTGATGCAGGGCGGAGGCGAAGCGGCGCAGACCATCGCCCAGGCGGAGCGCCAGCGCTGGGTGTCGGTCATGCAGACGCGCACCCGCGCCACGCGCGTCCGCAGCGAAATGAAGCCCTATCAAGCCGCGCCGGAACTCTTCCGCGAGCGGCGAAAGATGGAGCTGCTTCTCTCTCGCTTGCCTTCGATGCGCAAGTTCGTCATCGGACTGGATCCGTCGCGCGTGTCCGTCAGCGCGGATCTCAAGGAACTCAATCCGCTCCTCAATTTCCAGGATGCGGTCGCCCCTGAAGAAGAGGAGCCGCAGGGCACACCATGACACGTTCCATCGCCATCATTGTCGGTTTGCTTCTGGTCGCTGCATTGATCCTGTTCAGCACGACCTACACGGTGAAATACCACGAGGTCGCGCTGCGAACGCGCTTCGGCCACACCACCGAAGACAGCGTGGTCACCGAGCCGGGCCTGAAGCTGCGCCTGCCGCTGTTCGCCGATCAGGTGCACAAGTTCGACACGCGATTGCGCGTCGCGGAGACCGGGCTCGAAAACATCAAGACGGCCGACGACCAGCAGCTTGTCGTCAAGGCGTTCGTGCTGTGGCGCGTGCGCAAGGACGGCGACGGTCCTCTGGAATTCTTCGACAACCTCAAGACTGAAGAAAACGCGGCTGAGATCATCGCCAACCGATTCCGAAGCGCCTTGTTCTCGCTCGAACAGTACACGTTCGATCGACTCGTCGGCGAGCCCGACACGCTCGTGCTGGCCGAGCAGGCCATCCGCGACCAGGTCGCCTCCGGGCTCGCCAACGCAGGCGTGGAAGTGGTGACGGTCGGCATCACTCGGATGCAGCTCACCGCCGACGTCGCGTCCGCCGTGCTCAAGCGCATGCAGTCGATCCGGTCGGGCCTGGCGGACGCGGAAGTCTCCGCCGGGCGGGCGGAAGCCAGCGCGATCCGCGACGCGGCGCGCAACAAGGTCGAGCTCATCCGCGCCTTCGCCGAGCAATATGCGGAGGAGCTGCGGGCCTTGGGCAACGAACAGGCGGCTCGATATCTGACGACGCTCAACGAAGAAAAGGACCTGGCGATCTTCCTTTCGTGGCTCGATGCGCTGGAGGTCGCGCTTTCGCGAAACACGTCGATTTTCCTCGATTCGCGATTGGCGCCGTTTCACCTGCTGAACCTGCGCGCCGAGCGCAACGGCAACGGCATTCCCCTGCCGCAGCTTGAAGTCTCGCCCGCGCTTGTCGAAGACGAGGCCGTCGATGAAACCGCCGCGGCGGATGATGACGATGACGATGCGCCGCGGTCGGATGGGTCGATCGCCCGTCGAGAGGGAGGCGAATGACATGGCCGACGTGAACGATCCCAATCAGACGCCCTCGCAGGGGATGCGGGAATCGCCCGTTGAAGCGCCGTTCGAAGTCGAGGAGCCTCGTCGCGAAGCTTCCGCGCGATTCGTCGTCGAAGCGGAGATGGGCTCGCAGGCGGCGTTGCGCGAGGCGATGGACCCCGCCACCCGCTCGCTTGCCGACGCGCTGCGTCTGAGCTTCCGCGTGCTGCAGATCGTCATCGTCGTGCTGGTGGTTCTGTTCATTGTCTCCGGCGCGAAGATCGTCGAGCAGGGATACACCGGCGTGGCGACGCGCTGGGGGCGCATTCTCCGATCCGCCGACGGCGACGCCGCGCTGACGGAAGGGCTCAAGCTCAACTGGCCCTATCCCGCCGGCGAGTTCATTCTCTTTCCCGCGGAGAATCGCTCCGTCGATGTCAGCCGCGACTTCTGGCCGACGGACGAGCAGACGTCGCTGGGCACGGCGATGGAACGAGCCGACGTTTCGCGCGCGGCGCTCAATCCCGTCGCCGTCGGCGCCGTGCTCACCCGCGGCGGAGACTTCGCCCACTTGCGCATGCGCGGCGACTACCGCATCGACGACGTCGAGGACTTCGTCACAAGCGTTCGCGTGTCCAACCAGGGGAGCAGTTCCGGCGTGATTACGGCCGACCAGCTCGTCGAGCTCGCCATGCAGCGCGGCGCGGTGCACACCGCCGCGGCGCTCAGCTACGGCGAGCTGCAGGCGCAGACAGATTCTGCGACGAACAACCCGATCATGACCGCCGCGCAGCGCATGCTCGACGACGTCGGCGCCGGAATCACGCTGGCGCAGGTGGACGTGGGCCAGGTGATTCTCCCGGTGGCGATCGAGAAGATCGAGGCGAACTTCCAGTCCGCGCGCAGCCGCGCCGCCGACCAGCTTGAAGCCGCGCGGGCTGCGGCGCGCGACACGCTCAACGCC
>CAZLDF010000108.1:0-4925 GCA_964558095.1 uncultured Isosphaeraceae bacterium
GGCAACGTTCGAGCGCCCTGCGGGCGACGGAGCAACGCTCTTTGCAGCTTGAGCGCGCTTGGCGGCTTTGAGCCACTGAGAATGCGAGGTCACGATAGAGCGCAGAATTCTGCGCGCGTACTTACGCCTGGGAGCGATCAAACGTCGAACGCCGCGGTCGCGAAGTAGAGCAGCGCCATCGCCGTCAACAGCAGCAGGAGAAATCCGAAGCATCGCTGGACAAAGCGGCGGTCGTCGAGCACTCCGTCGTAGTGGTGGGCCGGCGATTGGGTGAGCTGGCGGACGGGAAGGTCCTGCCCGAGCAGACCCTCCATTTCGGCATAGCTGCGGGCGGGCCGTTGGCGGAGGTCGCAGCCGCAGTGGGCGCATCGCGGCGCGGTCCCGCCGCGGAGCAGCGCGCCGTCATAGCCGCAGGCGACGCAGCGTCGGACGAGCAGTTGCCGATCGATGGTGCGTGAGTCGGCGGACATGCCGCAGACCAGCGTACCGCGCCGCGTTCTCGGACCCAAGCAAAAAATCCCGCGGTCGCAGGTTATCCACATCGATAACCCGTCCCGGACGTTGCGGGATCGGGCCTGATCTGCCGTTTCCAACCGGGCACTCGAACTCAACCCGGACCTTCGCGGACTCAGGTCAGGCGTTGTTAAAGCCTCAAGACCTCAAGACCTCAAGACCTCTGGATCCCAAGAGCCCAGGGCTTCCGGACCGCTTCAATGCCAGATCAGGCAGTTGTCGCCGTGGGCGTCCACGCGGCTCTTGGCGCACTTGACGATGTTGTCTTCGATCGCGACGACGATGGGGAAATCAACGACCCACGTCTGCCCGGCGGGCAACTGCATTTCGCGGACGCAGTCGCGGCAGTAATAGAGCTCGCTGTAATCGTCGTCCGTGTACGGTCGTTGACCCTCGGGAACCGCAACGACGATTGTGGGTTGCGGCGTTTCGAACTCGAAGTTCGTGTTGAGCAGCTCCTGGCAGTGCTCGCACTTGGGGCTGTAGAAGATGATGTACCACTTCCCCTTGAAGTCGGGATCAGGCCACTGGGGCATGTAGCGTGCGAACTCGATGCTGGTCCATTCTTCGCCCGCCCACGTTTTCACGTTGGCTTCTTCCACCCAGACATACTTCGTTGGAACGAGTCCCGGGCCATATTCTGGACGCGAGCCCGTAGGTGGCGAAGTGCCGTTTTGCGCTGCGGCGCTATTCTCGGCGGGCACGACCGTGTCATCGATTTCGCTGGTCCCAAGCAGTCTGATGCCGCTCACGATCGCCAGCGCCGCAGCCAAGCTGGCCGCACCCATCAGGCCGACTTTGGAAATCAACGGAGACTTTGTCGGCGAAGGCTGCAGAAGCACAACCCCTGTCAGCAGCAATCCATCGACGATGAGGATCGCCCACGGCGGAATCGGAATCGAGCCGAAGCAGCCGCAGCTCGTGAAGTTCCCGATGCGAAGCTCGTTGAGAAGAACGAGGCAGAAGACGCCGAGCACGAACGTCGCCATCGGCCTTGCCAGGCGCGACATGAACAGCATCACGCCCACAGCAAGGTATTCGAGCGAAATGAGCGCCCAGAGCACCGTGCTCAGGTCGGCGACCCCGGTTTCATGAAACGCGCGGAGCAGTCCCCGAGGCAGATTGTTCGGATCGCCCTCGACGAGCTTGAACGTCGCGCCGGTGAAGACCCACAGCGGCACGATCACCCGGCAGAGCAGAAAGCTGGTTCTCGAGGCGAAAGGTCCGGAAATCATGAATGACGGTTCCAGAAGCGGTGCATGGCGCGATGGAGAAAGGCGAAGGATAGGCGCGGCGGCAGGCAGTCCGCCCCGACACCACTTCAACGATTGCCCGCACGAGGGATTGCACCGCAGCGGCGCGAAGTTGTGCGGCTTCTTTGGCGTGCGGTGACTGGGAAAGGCCGACGCTGGGCTGTGGTCGGCCCGGTTAGGGTCATTCGCGGCTGCCGGCGGGCCGATGTATGAATGAATGGCGGGCTGCGCAAGCGCGCGGCTCGAACGTCCGAGAATGATTCGCGTCGTCGCGGCGCGGCGCGGCGAGTGGGAAGCCGCGCGGCCCTCGAACGAACCGGAGCGCCAAGACATGAACACCACCCTGCGACACAATCCCAACACCGCGACGAGACCCACTGCGATGTCGAGTGTTCAGAGCATCCTCGTCCCGCGCACCTACACCGGAGCGTGGTCGGACGTCGATGCCGCGGCGCGCGCTGCCGAGGAACCGCTGTTCGTGCCTGTGAGCGTCTTCGCCGACGATCGCGGCTGGAGCATGATGAACCTCATGGCCGGCGCGCTCAAGCCCGAAGGGCAGATCAACTACACGCAGCAGTATCCCAACGTCGTCAAGGCCTGGCACCGCCACGAACGGCAGACCGATTTCTGGGTGTGCGTGAACGGCAACATCAAGGCCGGCGTCTTTCGCGAGAGCGACGGCACGGCGTGGAAGCTCGTCTTCGGCGAGAAGAAGCCCGGCGTGCTCGTGATTCCCCCCCCTCTGTGGCACGGCGTGGCGTGCGTGGGGTCGAGCCCGGCGGGGCTGCTCTATTACGTGACACAAGCCTACAACACGCAGCGGCCCGACGAGCAGCGGCGCGAGTGGGACAGCGTCGAAGGTTTTCCCTGGGCTGTGCAGCATGGGTGAAGTGATCTGAGGGACGCACGGGCGAGACGCCCGTGCCACTGCGGGGCATGCGGGCGAGACGCCCGTGCCACTGAGGGACTTACGGGCGAGACGCCCGTGCCACTGGGGCCGGTGCCACTGGGCGAGCGGTGATTCGGGAGGAGAGAGCGCGATGGGCGGACGCATCAAGGCCATCTTGCTGGGCGGCACGCTGGGGCCCTCGGTCCTGCACAGCGCGCTTCGCCGGCCGGTGCTCTGCCTGCCGATGGGTTCCCGCGGCACGGTGCTCACGCAGTGGCTCGATCTGTTCGCCCGTTGCGATTCGATCGCGCATGTCGTCGCCGTGCTGAACACCGAACATGATGCGAAGCTTGTGGCGGATGCCGCAGGCGACGGCTGGCCGGCCCAGCGCGCATCGCACGAAGGCGATTGGTTCCGCGCGATCGGCGAACGCGAGTCGTGGCGCGGCCCGGGCGGCATCCTGCGTGATGTCACCGCGGAAGTGCCCTCCAACGAAATCGTCATTGTCGCTGAAGCCCACGCGCTCAGCCCGCGGTCGATCGACCCGCTGCTGGAGCGCATCGGGCGCGGCGACGTTGTCGGCGTCGTCGGCCTGCGCGGTTCGGACGAGCCGGCGGGCGTGTACGCCTTCGTGCGCAGCGCCCTGGAACTGGCGCCAGCGATCGGCTACTTCGACCTGAAGGAACAATTCCTGCCCGCGCTGCACAAGGCCGAGCGCCGCGTCGCGGCCGCGACCCTGAGCGGCTCGATGCAGCGCGTGCGCGACTGCGGCAGCTATGTCGATGCCGTCGCTGCGAGCTTGCGATCGGAAGATGAACAAGGCCGATGCGACAACCGCATCGGCGCGACGGCGGAAATCTCCGACGACGCGATCATCGACGGCGGGTGCATCATCGGCGAGGAAGTCGTGATCGAATCCGGCGCGGTCGTACATCAAAGCGTCGTGCTCGACGGGGCGCGCATCGGTGGCGGTGCGGTGGTCAGCCGGTGCGTCGTGGGTTCGGCGGCGCTGGTGGAGGGCAAGCGGCGCGTCATCGGCGAAATCGTCGCGGACGCCCGTTCGGTCGAGGTTTCGCGTCGTGCGGCCGTTGCCGCGGTTGGTTCGCGGCGGACCGCGGCGCTGCAGCGAAGCGCCTGATGAGCAGTGTGAGGGGTGCCGGTGAAAGTGCTGCGACGAACCTGGTCTTCGAGCTCCCTGGCGCTGTTGGCGCTGCTGGTGCTGGTCGCCGCATGGGCGCAGCGGCAGGCGCTGGCCGACATCTTCGCCATCGGACTGCGCGATCAGGAGCAGTCGCACATCTTCCTCGCGCCGGTCGTCGCCGCCTATCTCATGTGGCTGCGCCGAAGTCGCGTGCGACAAGTGCTATTGCGCCCGAGCCCGATCGGGCCCGCGATCGTGCTCGCGGGATGGCTCGCAAGCTGGTGGGGATTCCAGACGGGCACGCAGATCGCGTGGCACGGCGGCGCGCTGGCGACCGTCATCGGCGCGGCGCTGTCCATGACCGGCCTCAACCCCATGCGGCGGTTCGGGCCGGTGTTCGTCGTCCTGCTGTTCATGCTGCCGATTCCCGGCGAGATTCGCCACTACATCGCCTATCCCCTGCAGGAAATGGCGACGAGCGTCACGCACGCGATGCTCGAATTCATCGGCGTCACGGCGGTCAAGAGCGGCAACATCCTCATCATCAACGGCGAGCAGGTCGCTGTAGGAGAAGCGTGCAACGGCATGCGGATGGTGTTCGCGCTGTCGCTGGTGGTCTTCGCGTTCTGCTTCGGCACGCCGCTGAAGCCCGGCACGCGCCTCGTGCTCATCGCCCTCAGCCCCGTCATCGCCATCCTCTGCAACGTCATCCGCCTGCTGCCGACGAGCCTGATCTACGGCTATGGCAGCGCGACGATGGCGCAGAATTTTCACGATCTCGCCGGCTGGGTCATGCTTCCCGTCGCACTGGCCATGCTCGCGGGCGTTTTGCAGATGATCAAGTGGCTTGAATTTCCAGTCGTTTCGCTGCGCCTGGCGAGCCAGGCGTGAACGCGGGTGCAAGAGCGAATGCGAGAGCGAGTCTTGGAATGAACCTGCAGCGCAATCGAACATGGCGGCGGCTTTCGTGGTTTTCGCCCTGGGCGAGCCTGGCGCTGCTCGCTGCGCTCTTCTTCGCACTGCCCAACCGCGCGATCTTCGATGAACACTCGCACGCGCGCCAGCAGGACATTCAGCGCGTGATCAACGACGCGCCCTATCTCATCGGGCCGTGGATCGGGCAGGACGC
>CAZLDF010000109.1:0-3574 GCA_964558095.1 uncultured Isosphaeraceae bacterium
GCTGCTCGTCGGCTGCGGCGCGCTGGGATGCGTTATCGCCGACGCGCTTGTGAGGGGGGGCGTCGGCAGGCTGACGATCGTCGATCGCGATCTCGTCGAAATCACCAACCTCCAGCGGCAAACGCTCTTCACCGAGCATGACGTCGCGAACCAGACGCCCAAAGCCCTCGCGGCGAAATCGCGGCTGGAGGCGATCAACTCGCAGGTCGAGATTCTCGCGCACGCCGATGATTTCAATCACCTCAATGCCGAGCGCTTCCTCGCCGACGCCGGCGTGATTCTCGACGGCTTGGACAATTTCGAAACTCGGTATCTGCTCAACGATCTCGCGGCGAAGCATCATCGGGCGTACGTCTATGGCGGCGCTGTCGGCACGACGGGCATGTCGCTGACGATCCTGCCGCACTCGCTGGCGAGCCACGATCGGCTGGCGGAATCGACGGCGAGTTGGACGGACGAGCAGGCGACGCCGTGCCTGCGGTGCGTGTTTCCCGAAGCTCCCCCCCCCGGCACGACGCCGACGTGCGACACCGCGGGCGTGCTCGGCCCGGCGGTGAACATCATCGCATCGCACCAGGCGACCCAGGCGATCAAGCTGCTGCTTGGCGCTTTGGACGCGCTCGATCGGTCGATGCTTTCGATGGACCTGTGGCGCAACGAGCTGCGCCGCTTCGACGTGAGCGGCGCGCGGCAGTCGTCGAACTGCCCCTGCTGCAAAGGCGGGCGATTCGAATATCTCGATGGACAGACGACGAGCATCACCACGAGCCTCTGCGGCCGCAATGCCGTACAGATCACGCCGCCGACTCGAAGCGGCGCCGGCGGCGCAGGGGGGGCAGGGGGCGGAGGGGGGGGAGACGTCAACCTCGCCGACCTCGCAGCTCGCCTGGCGGCGCACGGCTCGTTCACACGCACCGAGCATCTGCTTCGCGGCCGCCTCACGAGCGAGCGCGATGACACCGGCCAGCCCATCGAGCTGATGATCTTTCCCAACGGCCGCACGATCATCAAGGGCACCAGCGAACCCGACGCGGCACGATCGATTTATGCGCGTTACATTGGCGCGTGAACGCCCGATTGATTTCCCGATGATCCATCCATGAAACAGTCACGATTCCGAAGCGCCTTGTGCGTGTGCCTGGCGATGCTTCTGACCGCCGCGGGCTGCACGAATCCGGCGAGCGTGACCGCGCCGCCGGCGCGTGTCGATCGCGCGCCCCCCGCGGAGCCGATGAACGTCGAGCAAGCGCGAACTCGCATCGCGGCCGAACTGGCGCGCCTGCGCGGCTCGGACCAGCTCGCGCTCGCACAAGTCGCGCAGCTCACCGACGCCGACATCGCCGTCTTCGCCGACAATCCCCGAATGCTCCAGACCGCGGGCTGGCAATCTTCGGATACGATCATCCTCGTGATCGTCATCGCGTTCGTCGTCGTGCTCGTCGTCCTCGCCGCCAACGGAAGCGGCTTCGTGATGGTCGGATGAACACTCACACGCATCAACTCGGATCTGTGCGTCGATTCGCGTCCCGAACGGCGATCTGGCTGGCCCTTGCGCTGGCGGCGATCGCACTCGGCGGCTGCTATTCGCCATTGCAAAGCAGCATTCCCGAAGATCAACTGATCGCAGCCGGCGAGTATGACCTGATCGCGGCGATCGACGTGCCGCACGTCCGTGGCGAGGCGGGCTGCGGCAACCAGGCGCTGGCGACGGCGATCGCCCACGTGGACCGCGCCGTCGAGCCTGCGGCACTCGCCGAGGAGCTTCCCTGGCACGACCAGGGCGCCACGCCGCCCGACCTGCTCATCGTCGCGCGCCAGCTCGGCTACGACGCACAGGTGCAGCGAGGCTCGTGGGAAACGCTCGAAGAAAACGTCCGCGCCGGAACGCCCTCGCTGATCATGATCGACGCGAGCTTTCAGCTTCGCTCGCTCTTTTCGCGCGCTAAGATGCCGCAGGTCATGCACTGGATGATCGTCAGCGGCCTGTCCAGGGACGGCACGCACGTACTCCTGGCGGCGCCGAACCACCGCCACCACCGCGTTCATCGCGATGAATTCCTGCCGCGCTGGGCGAAGGCCGATTACTGCGTGATTCTGGTCACGCCGACCCGGCAGGCCGGTGCGGCAAGCGATCCGCGCTGACTGCACTGTTCTCCAGCACCGCGTCGCTGATCGCCGCGATGCCGCGGAACACTTCGGCGGCGGCGGCGATGACGGCGCTCGCATCCGGTTCACTCATGACCAGTTCGCTGAGCGCCGCCCTGAACCGTTGCCAGAGCGCCGGCTGCGCGTCGCCATAGGGATCGAGGTATTTCAGCCCGGGCGGCGCTTCGCCTTCGCCGCGATGGATGTCGTAGGCGCGCGAGACCGCGCGCGCGATGAAGCGCGAGCCGTTGAGAGAACCTTCAAGCACGTAGAGCATGCCGATGAGCGACACCGGCTGCGCCGCGGCGCAGCGATCGATCGCTTCGAGCACTCGGTTCGTCGCATCGCATGGACTCGCGGCAAATGGGTCGGCGCCGAAATAGTGCAGGTCGCTCAGCAGGTCGCGCTCGCGCTGCCTCGCGATCGCGAGCATGGACGCGACCGCGTCGCTGCCGGCTGCGGCTTCGCGCAGCGCCGCTTCCAGGCGCCGATGCACGAAGAACAACTCAACGAGATACGCGGCGAACGTCGGCCGCGGCAACTGGCCCTGCACCATCAACTTCTGCAGCGGGCGAGATTCGGCAAAACGATGCAGCTCCGCCGTCTCGGTCTTCAGCCGATCGGGCAGCGCGGTCGATCCGCCGGCGATCGTGGATGCGGCGGCACTCGTCATGACGCACCCACCCAGACGATCACCGCGACCGTCAGCCACAGCAGCCCCTTGACCAGAAAGAACACGAATCCTCCAGCGGCGATGCGTTTCAGCCAGATGGCGAGCATGGTCGAGGTTCCTTGTCGCGAGGTGTGGTGCAATTGAGACACAGTCTCAATTGTGCGGGCATGATACTGACGGAGAAAGGGCTGTCAAATCGCCGCGGGCGACCATGCCGGGGTTGGGGCTGAAGACTGGTGGGCGGGACAGGAATGGATGGCCGGAGTGGGTGGCTGGGATGACGGCTTGGCGTCACCCGAGGGCGGGTGTGTCAAACTGACGGGCGGGGCTTGCTCGCTGCGCCGCAGCCATCCAACACCGCACATGAGCTGCCAGGCCGCCGTTGAAACGCCGCTCATCGGGGATGCCGACCACTCGGGCGGTCGTAAGGCTCTGTACGGATGCGATCGATCAGCGCGCGGCGCTATGATCGTGCCGCGGGCGGTTCTTTCACCGGCGAGTCGGGTCGTCGTCGGAATGGCGCGATGCGATGGCCGGTTGATTCCCTGGCCTCCCCTTCCGTTCGCACTGAAAAACTGACAGGAGCATCAGCTTGCCTTCCATCAGAATCTTCCCCCGCCTGCGTGCGCGCTTCGGTCAGGTTTTCGCGGCAGCGCTGCTGGCGTGCTGGTTCGCCGGGGCGGCGCGGGGCCAGGTTGGCGGCGCCGGCGCGCTGCCCGATCCCATCTCCAGCCGCGAACTCGCCGCCTACGCCGA
>CAZLDF010000110.1:0-5493 GCA_964558095.1 uncultured Isosphaeraceae bacterium
CCCGATGATTCACATATTCCTTGGTGAACCAGCCGTCCTTGATCGCGTCCGATCCGTCCGGTGGGGTCAGAATCTCGAACGCTTCGCCGTAGTAGCTGCCGAGAACCGGCAAGGGCGGCGGCTGGGGGGGCGGTGGCGTGCCCGGCAGCGGCATCGGCTCCGACGGGTCATTGCCATCGCCGAGGCGAGCATTCTCGCTGAACGTTACCTGCTGCGTCGCGATCACATATCGCGGCGCGCGATGATGGGGGAAGAGGACGGAAGGCGAGCCGAGCGCGATCTGCGGACTTGATTCCTCTGTATCGACAAGCCCCCACGCACGCGTCACGCGCGCCCAGGCCACCCAGGTGTCATTCGACGCGCCAATCCGGATGCCGCTGACGAACGGCGGGTCGCCCGGGGGCGGGTTCAAATCTTCGGCTCGCGCGGGCGGCCGTGAAAGCCATCGCACTCTGTTCACGAACTCGTCGTGACGAACGTCGTTCGCGTCGTAATCGAATCGATCGACCACCACCCAACTTCCCGTATCGGGATCCTGTCGCTGCAGCTCAATCGCAGCCTCGCCCACCGGATGGTTGTCGTAGAACGCCCGGTCGTGCTGAAGCGACTGTCCCAGGTCCTGCTCGATGTCAATGACGGAGGGCCGGCATTCGATTTGTTGAGGCTGGAAAATCTGATCTTCCGGCGTGTTGAGATCGATGTTCAGGAAATCGATCCATCTCGCCTTGAAGTCGCTGATGAGACTCTGAGAATCGTGATCGAACGTCGCATCACAGGAAATGTATGTCTTGGCAATCCCGGTGTCTTCGGCGCTAGGGCAAATGAAGAGTTGGCCGGGGCCGATGCCCGCCGGAACCAGATTCACGTCCTGGCCGAAAATCCGCAGCCGATATCCCGCCAGATCGATCGGCGTATCGAAGGGATTGGCGATCTGCACCGCGATCACGGTCGATTGCGCGTGCTGATCGTCCACATAGTTTCCCGGCGAGCCGCTGATGCCCGGGGGGCTCGTCGGCAGCGCGTCCGACGCATGAACGTGCGCGATGAACGCCTCGGTGAGAAACGGCTGCTTCTCAATGCCCATCGCGAATCGCGTTGGAGGACTCGGCAAAGTGTAGTCGTTCACCGCAACCGTTTTGGCGAGCTCCGAGTGGTCCGGCAATTGAGGCGTCGCGGGCGCAGCGGCGTCTCTGTAGGTGTCGATGTTCGCCGCCATGCACGCCGCGACTTCCTGCACGCGCTGCAGCGCCGTGGGGTCCGTGCCGAAGTACGTGCCATAGGAAATGTCCGTCGCCGCCGGAGGCTTGATATATGCCCCAAACGCATCGACTTGCAACACGGGCGGCTGCGTGAGGTCATTCGGCCCGCGCATCATCAGCGCCCGCTCGATCGCATCACGCGTCACCAGTCGATACTCGTTGTCAGCCGCCACTCCGGTGGTGACGCCCGGCAGCAGCAGACTCGCGCCCCTGGCCTGTCGCAGGTCGATCTTGCGCCGGCTGGCGAGTTCCGCGTTGACCTGATCATGGTTCGGATTGAGGCCCCACGGAATGTATTCATACCGCCACAAATACGGCGGCTTGATGTCGTTGCGCGCCGCGCTGAACGTCGTCACTTTCCGCCTCGTGTCCGCCAGCAGCATGCGGTTGCTCTTGGTCCACTGATCGGTCGGGACCATTTCGTTGTGCTTCGTGTTGCCGCGGAAGAAATTGGCTTCCATTCCCGGCGACAAGTCCTGCACGGTCCATTCCAGACGCGAAAGCTGCCACGAGAAATTGTTCCCATGGAACATGCGCAGCTCGAGCTCGTCCTCGAAATCGAATGGCGTGAAGAGTGAATCGGGATCGACATACAGCGGATCGCTCGCGGCGCGGCGCCAGAAATCCAGCCGCATGCCGCGGGTCAGGTTCCGCGCGACAATCACTTGATTGTCCGTCGGATCCTTGATGCCCAACTCGGCAAGGTGGCGATCGAAGCGGGAGGCGTCGTATCCGAAGGTGCGATCGCCCGTGTCGCCGATCGCGACGCCGCTCACGCCGACCGGCGGATAGGAATGCTGGAAGTTGTCGTACAGGCCCGTCGCGACGTGGTCCACGCCCGGGTTGGGCATCAGCGCGCCCAGCCGATCGTAGGTCAGGGAGATATCCACAGGCGTATGCCCGACGGTGCCCTTTCGCAGCCAGACATTCGACTCGAGTTCATCGTTGTCCTGCTGCGGATTGAACAAACTCGCGCCGCGATTGAATGCGGTCGCGGCGTTGACGTTCACCATCGCGCAGTTGTCAACGATGCGCACGGCGATGATCTGGCGATGGCTGTCGGCGGTCGGCGTGGGGACGAGGTGCCAGAAGGAATCGGTGAACCCGTCGCCGTCGGCGTCGGCGAGGATGCGGCAAACGTACCAACGCGCCGTGCCGGGGATGAACTCGTCGATCGGCCGCTCGCCTTCTTCGAGAGGGAGGTTATCGCAATCGAGGTTCTTGAGTTGGTAGAAGTTGGCGGGGATTTGTGTCGTGTTGAAAGTGTTGCCGCTTGACTGCCACTGCTCCCAGTCGTGAAAAGTCTGGTAATAATCCTGAATGCCATCTTCATCAGCGTCAAAGAACCATCGATTCCAACTGACGAGAAAGGGCACGACCGTGGCGGCATTCGGAGCATTCAGACCAAGCCACGTGCTGCCCGTTGGGTTCCACCTTGAGTTCAAGGGAGGCGTGCTTGTCCATTGTTCGATGGGCAGCGAAAGGTCCGACACCAACGAGCCGAGCCCCAAGCCAGTGCCTTCAAACGATGTCAATCCGGCCGCCGCATCGAGGGGGTGCGCTCGTGTGTCGCCGACGTCGCTGATGTCCGTGCAAATGCGGAGGCCGTTGTTTGGTCGGGAGAGATTGGTCAGGTGCAGCCAGTGGGAGAAGGCATCCTGCCACATGGGGTCCTGATAGGTGAACCCGCCGCCGCCGGATGAGAATCGCAGTGGCTCGTAATCGGCGAGCCAGCGGCTGTCACCGAAGCCGGGGTTGCCCAGCGAGTTGTAAAGCTGCCAGCGCAGCAAGTCGGGCATCGAGGCGGGCATGTCAAGTTGAGCGCCTGCGTTGGTCGCGGCATTGCCCGGACCGAAGGGGATGCGCGCATTGATCGGAAAAGTCGCGCTCGGGTTGGTGGGGTCGCGCAATCCATCTGGCCAGTGGGTGAACGGCACGGTACGGAACGCCGGCCGGTTGTATGGGAAATCGGGAATACCGTCGGGGGGGGCAACGCCGGTCTCGTTGTTCACATAATCGCTTGTGTCGCCCGCATATCGCGCCGCATCGGGCGACGGCAACAGTCGCGGATAGTTCGAGTCCGCCGACTGCCCTGCGACGACGGCCGGATCGCTCGGGTCCACCGGCAGGGCGAACAGCGCGATGCCGAGTTCTTCGGCGATGATTCGCGCGATCAGCCGCGAATCGTCGCTGCGCTTCGCCGCGCTCTGGACCGCGGGTCCCGTGACGCGGCCGCCCTGCGTGCGCGTGACGAACGCGGTGGCGATGATGACCAGCAGCGCCAGCACGCCCGCGACCAGCACCAGCGTGTTCCCGCGACGCGTCTTGTTCCCCTCTCCCCTTCGGAGAGGGGTTAGGGGTGAGGGCCTCTTGTTCCCCTCTCCCCTTGTTGGGGGGGGGAGAGGGGTTAGGGGTGAGGGCGGATTGTGCAAAGGCGTTCGATCGTGCAACCGTGGCATTGCGCCGTTGCACGCCGCCATCGCCTCTTCGGCCATCGAGGCCGAAGAAGCGATCACAGGCGAGACGCTCTCCACGGCGAGTCTTTGACCTGTGCCACTGTCACTCACGGGCGAGACGCCCGTGCCACTGTTGGCCGAGACGCCTGTGCCACTGATTGAATGCGCTTTTTCAATGACGGGAAACATGCTGAACTCCTTGCCGATCTCTCTTTCAACCTCCCCGCTCGGGGGGAGGGGGGGGCGGCGTCAGGAATCGAATCGTTTGGGAAGCGGGACGACGAACTGCACCACCCGGCCGTGCTCGAGGTCGAGGTCGATGTCGTGCAGGGTCATCGTGATGCGAATGGCCGAGGGCCAGGGCGTGTAGTTGAGGTCGGCGTCCGGGAAATACTGGCCGTACGTCGCGCTAGTGGGATCGTCGTCGCGGCGGACGGGGTTCGAGTCGTTGAAGCCGAAGATCGCCCGGTATTCGTTCAATCGCCCCCCTTGGCTCGGAGGGACCCAGTTGTATCGCTCGATCGCGCTCGGATCAGCCCAATTTGTCTGCACCGTTGGCGCGCTGTTACCAATCCACACCGTGCCCGGCATGACCCACCACGGCCGCTCCATGTTCGGCGGGGGCGCCTGCAGATTCGCATACACCCCGGGGAACACACCCTCATCGGGGTTCGTCAAACCGAACCAGGGCTGCTCGACAGGCTGCGATTCGGGAGCGTTGGTGTACGCCACGCCGGGGCCGAACTTGAAGCCTTGGTAGGGAACTCCATTCGGGTCAGTCGCCGCGCCCGTCCCTGGCGCCCACGTCCAATCGACGCGGAAGCTGCTGCACGCGACGCCCAGCACGTGGTTGGTCAGCGCCTGATCGACGCGGTGCATGCTCGGCGCGACGCGCTCGGCACGCGGATAACGCATTACGTTGGCGACGATGAACTCGCGCTGCAGCACCCAGCGCTCATACGGCGTGAGCGTCGGCGGCTGCGTCAGCGGGCTCCATCCCACGCGCGCGATCATCTCGCGGATGTCGTTCAACCGCGATGCCGCCATATCGACCCGGCCGTCGCGAATCTGACGACTGGCGAAGCCGGAATGCGCGCCGGTAACGGCGGGCACCTGGAAGAAGACGCTCCGCGCCGTCTGGTTCTGGGCCATGAACACCGTCTTGCTGTTGTGGTCCGCCGCCTGCGAGTCATCATCACCCAGCGCCACCTGCTGGCGGCAGAGCAGCCACCGGCGGCACTCCGGCTGGACGCAGTTGAACGTTTGCGAGTTCTGCGTGCTGAAGATCTGACCCTGGGCGCTGTTGACGGTTGAGAACTGCGTGCGAACGGTTTCTGCGTCGCCGGCGTACCAGGGCGTAAAGCTCTGATTCAGGTCGCCGTTGTCGCTGAGATTCACCGGCCTGAACGGGTCGTGCGCGCGGCCGCGATTGGCGTTGGAGTCCTGGATGAACGCTTCGCCGTCGGGGAATTGCCAGCCGTGCCCCCAATAGACCATCGCGATGGTGGCCTGGCCCTTGTGCGCGTCGTCGTTGGACAGCCGCGACGTTTGCGCCGCCGCCAGACCATCGCGGAAGAACACCAGTTGATCGCAGCGAATCATCGCCTGCGGATCGAGCATGGGGTTGATGAGCTTGCCGGGATTGATGTCGTTGCGCACCTGCACGTTGCGAATGGCGAAGAAGCCGCGCGGATTGAGGCGAGCGATGTCTTCCTGAATCAGGCGCTGAATGGTCGCGGCTTCGGTCATGATCGAGGCGTTGGCCTCGCCGACGGCGG
>CAZLDF010000111.1:0-4088 GCA_964558095.1 uncultured Isosphaeraceae bacterium
GCGTCACGATTGTGCGCAAATCCGCATCGACGGAAGGGGTTTAGTTTCGCGCATTTGTGACGCAATTAAAAATTCTCGCGCAACCGCGACGGTTCTTGTCGGCGTTTGGCACGGCGTTTGATCCGAGAAGACATCACCACGGAGGCGCGGAGACACGGAGGCGGCGAAGAGGCGAGAGGAGAGAGGAAAGAGGAGTGTGGAATGGGGGCGGAGGCGGGGGCGAGGAGTGCTATGAGATTGCCAATGAGCGCGGCGGGCGAGCGGTGTGAGGAATCAGACCTTCGCCCGTCAAGGCAGTATGGCGCGCTCGCCCTCGAAATCCAGCGGCCATCGAGCCTGAGCGTCACGTTTGCGCGCGCTTTTCCATCGTGGCACGGGCGTCCCGCCCGTGTATCGAAGGCAGGGGTGACGGCTGACTCACGGCTTCGAGCGGCCGTTCGAACAGGCGAAGTGCCGCACCCGAATTCATGGTGGGGTGATCTCTTCCAACTTCGCGAGCCGATAGCTGGTGCTCCTGCCGCCGCCGGGATTCTGCGCCAGAACGCCGCGCTCCAGCAGTTCCCTGATGTCGCGCAGCGCCGTGTCCGACGAGCACTTGGCGAGCTTGGCGTACTTCGAAGTCGAGAGAAAGCCCTTGAAGTCATCGAGCATGCGGTTGATGACGCGGCGCTGCCTGTCGTTGACCGGCTGGCGGTTGATGCGCTGCCACAGCTTCGCCTTGTAGAGAACCGAGGCCAGCGTCTGCTCGGCGTCCTGGATGGCGCGGTCAAGACATCCCAGGAACCACTGCATCCATTGCGTGATGTCCACGTCGCCGCGCTGCGCGGTTTCCAGTGACAGGTAGTAATCCCTCCGCTCCGCTTCGATCTGGGACGACATGCTGTAGAAGCGCTCGGTTGTGCCGTCAGCGCGCGCAAGCGCCATGTCGGCGATGGCGCGCGCGATGCGGCCGTTGCCGTCCTCGAACGGATGGATGGTGACAAACCAGAAATGCGCGATCGCCGCCCTGAGCACCGGATCAACCGACAGCGGCGCGTTGAACCAGGAGAGGAACTCGGCCATTTCGCATTCAAGCCGCTCCGCTGTCGGCGCCTCGAAGTGAAGCCTCTCGCGGCCGATCGGGCCGGAGACGACCTGCATCGGTCCAACTTCCTTCGGGCGCCACGCCCCGACGGTGATGCGCCGCATGCCCCTGCGCCCGGTCGGAAACAGCGCGGCGTGCCAGTCCCAAAGACGCTCCTTCGTGAGCGGCGAGTGAAAGTTCCGCGTGGCATCGAGCATCATCTCAACGATGCCTTCTACGTCGCGGCCGGCAACGGGCAGGCCCGCCGCATCGAGCCCCAGCCGTCGAGCGATCGACGATCGCACTTCATCGGGGTTCAGCACTTCCCCTTCGATGGCGGAGGAGAGCACAACCTCGTTTGTCAGCACGGTCAGGTTCGCCTCCGAGCTGAACTCAAAGCCGAGCGACTCCATCCTTCCGAGCAGCAGGCCTTGCTGGTGGCGCACAGCCGCAAGAGCCGCCGTCAGGGCGTCACTATCCCAGGAGAGCCTCGGCCAGCCAGGTCGCTCGTGAATGAATGGCATTTTCACCGCATCCTTTGCGGCGATTATATCGGCTATTCGCCGCACAGGCAAGCGTATCGCCGCATCTTCTGCGGCGAATACGCCGGGGCTGCGGCCTCGATGACTTGGCGATCGCCCGTACCTCCCTTCGGCCGTCCCACAGAATGCCCGCCCAGCAACGCGGCCGCCTGCTTCGCCCACTTCGCGAACTCCGCCTCGTCGAACTGCACCGACCCGATTGGGGGGGGGACGTCGCCTACGCGGATGTCGAGGCAGGGCGTGCCCTTTGCATTGCGCCGCCCGAGGAGGACCGAAGGGGCAAAGGGGGGGGCCAGACGGGAGCGGTCAGTGGGCGCCGCGGGCGCGTGCCAGGCTCGCTTCGGCGGTGGGTATCATGCCGCTTGATGACAGCGAACCCATCAGGAATCAAGCCGGACGTTGGCGAATCGATCGCGAAATACAACGCTGCATACGCTTCGTCGAAGGATTTCGTGCCCGAACCGAACGCGTTTCTGGCGCGCTGTCTGGAGCGAATCGCCGCCGCCCCCCCTCCCCCCCAGGGCGCGCCTGTCGGACCGGTGGCGCGGGCGCTGGACATCGGCATCGGCCAAGGCCGCAACGCTTTCCTGCTTGTGCGGGCGGGCTATGACACGACCGGCATCGATCGCAGCGAGGTCGGCGTCGAGGCGGCCCGCCGCGGCACCGCGGCCCTCGGCGTCAAGCTCCGCGCGGTCGTCGCGGACGCACAGACCTACGACTTCGGCTGCGAGTGCTGGGACCTGATTGCACTGCTCTACTATCCGCTGCCGATCGCGCTGCTCGACCGCGTCAAAGCATCGGTTCGCGCTGGCGGGTACATCGTCGTCGAGCGATTCAGCCAGAAGGACAAGGACGCCGTCGGCCCGGATGCTGAAGACGGCAGGCTTCCCAATCCGATGCTGCGCCACTTTCTGGATTGGAACGTGCTGCACTACGAGCACGATGTCTTCCAATCCGACTGGCACTGGAGCGGCGAAAGCCCGACCGGGCCGATCGTGCGATTGTTGGCGCGCAAGCCGTGAAGGTCGGCTCGCACTGGCCCGCGACAAGGTCGAAGCCGGAGTTTGGGGGGCTCGAAGAAGAACGCGCGTTCCGTCGCCGTCCCCCCCCGGGGGTGGGATCGCGCGGATCGCTCACTTGCATATTGACAATCGGGCCGGCCGACCACGAGTATGCAACAGCACCGGCAAGACGGCGGCGTGATGATGTGTGTTCGCTGATGCCAGAGGAAGGGGAAGCCCCTTTCCTCCGGCACCTCCGTCCTCGAGGAAGACACAGACGGCCCCGGTTCAGCCATGAGCCGGGGCCGGTTTCATTGATCGGGAAAGTTCTTCCAGACAACTTCCGCTGCCAGATACTCTCGAAAAACCATCTGCACCCGGCATTCGCCTCCCCACTCAACGCGATACCGGTAGTTGCCCGGTTGAACGACGACCCAACAGCCGTCTGTCTCCGGGTGATTGCCCGCCCCAAAGGCGAATACCGCTCGCGTGAATGCGCGGCTGCCAACTTCTGGCCAAGCGTGTCGCCTGTCCTGACGCACCGCTTCGAACGCCGCAACTTGCTCAGTGTCCATCGCCGTGAGCGGGACGAATGAAATGGCGGTGGGCTCATCGAGCTGTGGTTCGTTCTGCTCGAAGGCGACATGCCCCCTCGCCAGCTTCAGAACTACGGTGCGAATGCGATCGACCTCGGCTTCGAAGCCCACCTGACCGTTCCTGTCGTAGCGGGCCGCGCTCAGGCGTGCCGCGAGCGCCGGTGAGTGCTGGAGCAGCTCCGCAATTTTCGGCCGCTTCGCCGCAGCCGCAATGGAGCCTGACAAGGCGCACTCCATCAGGCAGGCCATGTATGCCTCATCGCGCGAGAACGAGTTGTTGCACGCGTAGCAGGATGAAACTGTCGGCGGGTTGTCGGGGTGTGGGCGGTCCAGAAAAACACGCGACGGTACGTGATCCTCGGATTCATCCGGACCCCCGCAGAAAACGCACCATCCCTTGTTGCGATCATCGCCGGTGCACTCGACCCGCTGCATGAAGAGAGTGTAGGTCTTCGGATGGTCCGAACGCCCTCAAGGAAGGGGGGGTGTCGGGGAACTGGAGGATCCTCGAGCATCAGGCGCGAGAGTCCGCGATCATGGCTTCGATCACCGGAGGCATCAGCAACCTCAAGATGGTGGGGAATGACGGCCGACTACGGCACCCAGGCGGGGATCGCGACGATGCGCTTCACACACTTCGCACACTGCATCCGGGGGCTACTTCAATCTCACGAGCTTGCCCTTGCGCTTCACGATGTTCTTGTAGTCCCACTGGATTTCGATCGACTTCTCCAGCCACCGCTGCAGGTCCTGCGCGACGAGCTGATCGACCGAGGTGTACCGAGCTTCGGCGGCCTTGAAACTGCCTTCGGCCACAAGACCGCCCCCCCCAGCCCTCCCGGCCCCCCCGGCCTCGTCGAAAGATTGGCCGCTCCAGAACAGCAGG
>CAZLDF010000112.1:0-7211 GCA_964558095.1 uncultured Isosphaeraceae bacterium
TCACCACGGAGGCACGGAGACACGGAGATTCAACAGAGCGGGACTTTGGTTGGGTGATCCGGCGATTTGGCGATTTGGTGTTTTTGGTGATCGAATCGATTGCCGCCTTCCGTTGTCCGGGTGCGCCTTCGCTACTGACAGCACGTGCCACCCGCAACCATAACCACCTGCTACTTCGTGCCTCCGTGTCTCCGTGGTATTCCTGGATCGAATCTAGCTCGGCACGTTTTCTGCGCTGACGGTCGAGCCCGCGCCGAACTGCCGAATGTGCGTCTGGTCCGTCTTGCGTCCCTTTCCGCGGACGGACATGTCCGGCGTGCGCTCTGGGACGAAGTAATTCTCGACAGGAAGCTGGCGGACGCGTTCCATGGCGACGTTCGCGGCTCGCCGCATGGTGTCGTCGGCGTGCTTGCGCATTTCCACCAGGTTGTCGTCGATTTCCTTGCCGCCCATCGCGAAGATGTGCTGGACGATCTTCATGTCGTGATCGAGCGATTCGCCTTCGAGGCCCTGGCGCAGCGACTGGTCCAGCCGCGACATGCTGCAGATCATCGCGTAGATCCACGTCACGACCCAGCTCAGCCGCCGCTGCATCATCTGGTTGGTGATGAGTTCTTCCTCGTGCTCCTTGAACGCCAGCTTCACCTCGTGGCTGAAGGTTCGAATGCGCTGCTCGATGTCGGTCTTGAAGGCGTGGAGCTTCGGATGGACGTTGCGGATGACCGGCGCGGGGCGCTTGAGGCCGAGGAAGAGTTCCGCTCCAAGCTGCATGGCGGCGCCGAGATTCTTGAACGGCTTGGCCCTGACGGCGAGCATGTACTCGCCGAGCTGTTTGCCGCCATAGGCGAAGATGAAGTTGTGCATGACTTCGTTGGCGCCTTCGACGATGGTGTTGATGCGGCTGTCGCGCCACAATCGCTCGACGACGTTCTCGGTCATGTACCCTTCGCCGCCCATGATCTGCAGTGCCGCGTCGGCGGTCCGGAAGCCGATGTCGGAGCAGAAGACCTTGCAGATGGCGGTTTCGAGCATGATGTCTTCATCGCGGCGATCGACGATGCCGGTGGTCATGTAGAGCAGCGCTTCCATCGAATAGACGTACGCCGCCATCTTCGCGACCAGGTCCTGCATCAGGTCGAACTCGCCGATGGGGCGCTCGAACTGATAGCGATAGAGCGCCCACTTCGTCGCCTGTTCGTATGCAGCCTTGCCCGCGCCGACCATGCCCGCGGAAAGCGTGCACCGGCCGTAGTTCAGGCACGTCAGCGCGACGTTGAGGCCCTTGCCCTCTTTGTGCAGCAGCCGTTCGCGCGGCACCTTGACGTTGGTGAAGCGAAGCCGCGCCTGCCACGTGCCGCGGATGCCGCACTTGCTGCGGTTGCGGCTGAAGATGTCGATGCCTTCAAGGTCGGGGGTGCAGATGAGGGCGGTGACGCGGTCCTTGCCGTCGGGCATTTTCTGCTTGGCCATGACGGTGAAGAGGCCCGCCATGGCGGCGCTGGTCGCCCACTTCTTCTCGCCGTTGAGAATGTAGTGCGTGCCGTCCTTGCTCAACTCGCATCGAGTTTCCTGGCCGCCGGCGTCGCAGCCGACGTTGGGCTCGGAGAGGCAGAACGCGCTGAGCGTGTTTTTCGCCATGCGGGGCAGGTAGCGGCGCTTCTGTTCCTCGGTGCCGAAGAGCACGATCGCGCCGCAGCCGATGGACTGGTGAGCGGAGACCATGACGGCGGTCGAGCCGCACGATTCGCCGATTCTCGAAAGCACGCGGTTATAGCTGGTGACGCTGAACCCGCCTCCGCCATATTCGCGCGGAATGATCATGCCCATCGCGCCGATGTCGAAGAGGCGCTGAATGCACCACTCGGGGATTTCCTGCTTCTCGTCGATCTCATGGTGCGGATGCTCGTTGCGCAGATAGTCGTCGAGCGCTGCGAGCAGTTGATCGCACCGCGCCGTCTCTTCCGGCGGCAATTCCGGATACGGCAGCACCAGATGCTCTTTGAAGTTGCCCCAGAAGAGATTCTTGATGAACCCCATCGTCTTGGGGTCAGGACCCAGCATCTCCTGCGCCTGTTCGATCTGCCTGCGGTCCTTCTCAGAGACGTTCTTCAGGCTGGCTGCAAGATTCGGGTTGCTCGAAGTGCTGGTGCTGGACACGTTTGGCTCTCCGGTCGCCATCGATTCACTTTCACGCCTGGTCGTTCCCCAAGATACCCCCGTGCCCCGCGGGAGGTCGCGCTGAACGAATCATCGGCGCGATTCACGCGGCCCAATTCGGTGCTGGGCCGATGAGCGGCGCGGCATCCTATCAGCCGCCGCGTCGTCAACGGCGGTCCACACGCCGGCGTCGAGCGCCGCCGCTGAAATCCGCACGGATTGTAGCGACAACCGGCTTATCGGGCTTCGTCAATCGCTTGATCCGGCCGAACGACTGCGCCGGATCAAAGCAAGAACCCCGAATGATTCGTGCAGAATCTGGTGCTTTCATTCACGAAATAAGGTACGGAGCCGCGATTGGGCTTCTTCGCCGGCGATGACTTCGGCGGAGAGCTCGGCGGCCCTGTCCAGGGGCCCGTCATCCATCGAACCATCGAGTTCGTTGAGCCATCGCTTGGTCACCGCCATCGCGTGAGCCGCGCCCTTACACAGTTTCACAGCGAGCTGCTCGGATGCGAGCACCAGCTCAGACTCGGCGACCAAGTGCGTCGCCAAGCCCCGCGCGTAGCCCTCTTCACCGCTCATCGTGCCGCCGGCCAGCAACATTCGCCGCGCCGGCCCAGCGCCGATCTTGCGAATCAGCCACGGCGCGACCACCGCCGGGCACACGCCCAGATCGACTTCCGGATAGCCCACCTTCGCCTCGGCATGCGTGATCGCGAAGTCCGTGACGACCATCAGGCCGCATCCGCCTCCGACGGCGGCGCCCTGCACGCGCGCGATCGTCGGAATCCGCAACCGCCGAATTCGCCGCATCGCCAGCGACAAACCGCGCAGCATGCTGGACATCGCCTTGGCGT
This sequence comes from uncultured Isosphaeraceae bacterium, assembly GCA_964558095.1. Lineage (GTDB taxonomy): Bacteria > Planctomycetota > Phycisphaerae > Phycisphaerales > SM1A02 > CAZLDF01. The sequence continues at coordinate 3,018 of CAZLDF010000112.1, forward strand.
CGTGCAGCACGCCCTTGAGATCCATTCCCGCGCAGAAGCTCTTGCCCGCGCCGGCGAGCACCATCACCCGCGCCGAATCGGCCGACTCCACGGCGGCAAGCGCATCGTTCAGCGCGTCGATCAACTCCGGCGAGAGCGCGTTGCGCGCTTCCGGCCGGTTCATCGTCAGCGTCACGACGCCGTCGTCCGTCGTTTCGCGAAGCACGAGCGAAGTCATGCGTGCATCGTAACTATTCCGCCAGTTCGCCGCACTCGGGACAGCGCTCCGACCATTCAAGTCCGGTGAGGTTGTAGCCGCAATTGGGGCACAAGCCCTTGCGTGCCAGCGCCAGCGCTCGCCTGGCGCTGCGCGCGGCGAACCACGCGGTCGCGGCCCGGAGCGACTGAATCAGAACCGCGCCGCCTATGAACAGCAAGATCCACCACAGCAGCGCCCCGGCGATCCAGCCCCACGCGTGCCGCTCGATCGCGGCCGCCGCGATCCCCCACCGCGCGCGAACCCGCTCATCCGGCGCGGCCGCCACCGCCTTCTCGATCGCGGACCGCATCGACGGGTCGATCGTCCGCACGTCCACGAATTTCTGCTCCGTTGGGCGATCGAACATGTTCATGTGCAGCGCCGTGGCGGGCCGGCGAACGCTCGTCGTCATCGGCCAGCCGCGATGCTCGTCGATCAGCGCCAGTTCGAAGTTGCCGATCTGCGCTCCCTGCGTCCACAGCTTCTGCAGCGTGAACTCGTCGATGACCTCGGCGTGAATCGCGCCGTCGGGCGTGCGCCCGATCGCGCCGGACAGGAACGCCGCTTGATGCGGGCGACTGACCGTCACGTCCATCAGCCACGTCGCCGGCAGGGCGAGCAGCAGCGACAGCGGCAACAGGACGTCCATCGCCCGCGCCCACACCGTTCGCTCGCGCGTCGCCGAGTAGTAGTCGATCCGTCGCAGTTGATATCGCAAACGACGAAGCACGGATCATCCCATTCACCGCGGGTGCATTTTCGCCGACTTCCAACCTCTGACTTGCCACACACGACGCAGGGGCACGAGGCCCCTCGCGAAACGCGACGACGCTGTCTGCCTTCTAACTTCTGACTTCTGATCTCTGACTTCTGACCTCCGACCTCACGCCGCCTGCCCGGGCGCTGCGAGCAGTTCGCGCAGCGCCTCGCCCGGATGCGGCTGCTTCATCAGATATTCGCCCACGAGGACGATGTGCACGCCGTGCTGGCGCAGCTTCACGATGTCTTCGTGCGACTTGATGCCGCTTTCGCTTACCAGCACCTTGGTGTCCTCGACCATGTCCGCCAGGCGAAAGGTGTGATTGAGGTCCGTCTTCATCGTATTCAGGTCACGGTTGTTGATGCCCAGCAGCGAGTACGCCTTGTGCGGGAAGCCGATGTGGCGTTTGACTCGCAGCAGGTTCTGCACGTCGTGCACCTCGACGAGCGTCGTCATTCCCAGGTCCTTGGCGAGAATCATCATGTCGAGCATTTCGCCTTCGCTGAGCACCTCGGCGATTAGCAATACCGCGTCGGCGCCGGCCACGCGCGACTCCCACAACTGGTACTGATCGACGAGAAAATCCTTGCGAAGCACGGGTAGGGGAACGGCCGAACGAATCTGCTGGATGTAGCCCAGGTGCCCGCCGAAGTGTTGTTCGTCCGTGACGCACGAAATCGCCGCGGCCCCCGCTTCGTAGTACTGTTTGGCGATGGCCACCGGGTCGAAATCCTCGCGCAGCATCCCCGCGGACGGGCTCTTTCGCTTGATCTCGGCGATGACGGCCGTCTCGTGCGGATGGCCCCGGCCGATCACCGCGCGAAAGAAGTTCCGCGGCTTGTCCGCGTCCGCCGCCCGCTCGCGGAGCAGCTCGATGGGCGTGTTGGCCTTGGCTTTGGCGACCTCGACGTGCTTGCGGGCGATGATCTGTTGCAGGGTGACAACCATGTGTGTCGGCGCGGCGGCGGTTGCGGTTGCGGTTGCAGTCGGTGCGACGCCTGTTATAGCCGCCGCCGACCCGGTGGACCAATCCGCCGTCGCGCCCGCTCCAGCGGTTGCGATCGACGACGCCTCCGGCGAACTGCTCACGTGGATCGTCGTCACGCTGGCGGTCATCTCGACGTCGCTCATCATTGTCCTTCGCTGGCACCGCCTGCCGCCCCGGCCGCCCGCGGGCGTCCCGCCGCTGCAGGCAATCGCGCTCTACTTTGGGTTCTACCTCGCGAGGCTCATCGGCGCAGCGATCGCGGCTGCGATCTTCGACCTGGACATCAGCGCGGCTTCAACGGGCTCGCTCACCGTGCGAGAATCGGCGTTGCTTTCGATCGGGGCGTACCTCGCGCAGGCCCTCGTCGTCGTCGCGTATGTCGTGATGCTGGAGCTTCAATCGCGAAGCGATCACTATGAAACTCGACCGCGAGCCTCGCGGGCAGCCCGAACGGCCTGGGCGCGCTCGGTCATCATCGGCGCCGCCGCGTTCGTGCTGATCTGGCCGGTCGTTCAGACCATCGGTATGTTCGCCTCGCTGCTGGTGCAGCAAGTCACCGGCGAGCCGACCGATCCGCTGGCGCATGAAACCCTGCGCGACATGGCGCGCGCGCCCATTGATCAGTGGTTCTGGCTGATGGCGGCGATTGTGAGCATCGCCGCGCCGGTGTGCGAAGAGGTCGCCTACCGCGGCTTGCTGCAGCCGACGCTTCGCCGCTTCGGCATTTCACCCTGGCTGGCGATTCTGCTGACCAGCGTGGTGTTCGCGCTCATGCACATTTCCGCCGCGGCCCCGCAGGCGGTGGCGGCGCTGTTCATCTTCGGCACGGCGCTGGGATGGGCGCGCGAGCGAACCGGTTCACTCGCGGCGCCCATCGCCATGCACATGCTCTTCAACGCCGCCAACCTCGCGTTGGCGTCGTGGCTGACATGACACATCGCGCGTTCATCACCCTTTCGTTGCTACATTAACGCCCATGCCTGAACGTCCGCGCATCCTCACCGGCGACACGCCGACCGGCCAGCTTCACCTGGGCCACTACGTCGGCTCGGTTCGACGCCGCATCGAGCTGCTCGACTCGCATGAATGCTACTTCATCATCGCCAACCTGCACGCCTTCACCACGCGCGCCGACAAGCCCGGCGAGATCCGCCGCGACTGCCTCGAAATCGTCCGCGACTACATCGCGATGGGCATCGACCCCGCCCGCTGCGCGATCTTCCTGCAATCGGAAGTCCCTGCGATCTCCGAGCTGACGTTTCTCTTCGCCATGCTCGTGCCGTTCAATCGCGTGATGCGCAACCCGACGCTGAGCGAGGAGATCAAGGTCAAAGGCCTGGGCGAGAAGTATTCATTCGGCTTCCCGCTGTACGCGGTGGGTCAGATCGCCGACATCCTGGTGTTTCGCGCGCACAGCGTGCCGGTGGGCGAAGACCAGGTGCCGCACCTGGAGATGACGCGCGAGGTGGCGCGGCGATTCAACCAACTCTATTGCAACGTCGATGAGCACGCCGACGACGCCGATCACGTCAAGCTCGGCGGCGTCTTCCCGGTGCCCGTCGCCGACGTCGGAGCGGTCGGCCGGCTGGTCGGTACCGACGGCGTGAACAAGATGTCCAAAAGCCTCGGCAACGCCATCTTCATCACCGATTCGCCCAAGGAAATCAAGAAGAAGCTCGGCAAGCTTTACACCGGCCGCCAAAGTCCCACCGACCCCGGCGACATCAACAACGCGCTGTTTCAGTACGTCCGCACGTTCATCCCCGATTCCGATCGCGTGCGCGAGTTGGAGCGCGCGTACGCCGCGGGCGACAACATCGGCGACGGGCACATCAAGGCCGAGGTCGCCGACGCGATCGCGAAGCTGCTTGAACCGATGAAGGCCCGCCGCGCGAAGTACGAAGGCGACGACGCCGCGATTCTCGACATCCTGCGCGAAGGCTGCACCCGCGCGAACCTCGCAGCCGAGGAAACGCTGGCGATGGCGAAAGACGCGGCGAAGCTGAAGTTCTTCGAGCGCGAGCTGGAGTATCGATAGCGCGACATCGCGAACCCAGTCGCGAGCCAACGGCTCGCGGAGTGATCGCTGCCTGTCAACGCACCGGTATTCGCGGCCATTCGCCGGGCGTATCAGCCTTGCTTGTGCTCACGAAGCGGTCGCAGCAAACTGGTATCATCCGCGATTGCATTGCCTCCGCGAGCCGTTGG
>CAZLDF010000113.1:0-2773 GCA_964558095.1 uncultured Isosphaeraceae bacterium
CGACGGCGGCTACGAGGGCACGCTCCTGCTCATCAGCCACGACCGGGCGCTGCTTGACGCGACCTGTGACAAGCTGATCGTGTTCGACGGACTGGGCGAGGTGAGATGGTTCGAGGGGCATTACTCGGAGTGGGTGACGAAGAGCGGCGCCGCGTCGAGAGAGAGTCCAGGTGCCGCAGAGAAACCGACCCGCGGGAAGCCCCAAGCGGCGAAGAAGGAGGCTGTGACGCCCGCGCGCAAGGCGACCGCGACAACGGACAACGGGCTTTCGATCGCCAAACTGGAGGAGAAGATCGTGTCGATCGAATCGCGCATCGGCGAGATCGACATGCTCATGCTGCTGCCGGAGGTCTATACCGACGGCCCGCGATGCAAGAACCTGCAGGAAGAGCGGACGAAGCTTCGAGTGCAGTTGCGGCCGCTGGAGGAGGAATGGACGCGAAGGGCGCAGGAGGCATAGGCGGCGCCGAGGCCCGTCGCGCCGCAGCGAGACTCTCGTGCCGCTTTCTCAGTTTCAGATGCTGCGCATGAGCACGCCGGTGGGACCGGAGATTTCCCACGTGCTGCCGGCGCGGGCGAAAGCGCTGACGCTGATGCGGTGCGTTACGCGATGGCGGTCGTGGCGGAACTGTTTGACCGTTTCCGTTCGGCCGGCGGAATCGCGAACCGTCAGCGTATATTCGGTGTCGCCCATCGGCAGGCCGTTGACGATCAGCAGCGCCTGGTCGTCGTCAGCCAGAAGCCACAGGTTGGCCCAGTCGTCGTCCGCGGGGACGGTTTGGTCGATCGCGGCGAGGGTGATGCGCTCCGAGCGGCCGTCGCGAAGATATTGCTCGAAGTTCGGACCCAGGTCGTCGCCCAGCGCTTCGATGAGCTTGTCGGTGTCGTTATCGAGCGCCCACATGGTGAACATGTTGTTCTGGCGATAGACCTCATTCCAGAAGTAGGCGAGCACGACGACGGCGCCGATGAGGACGAACGCGGCGGCGCGCCAAAGCTGGCCTGGACCGGCGAAGAACCAGCGGCTTGAAGATGCCGAGGCGGCTGCGGGGGCGGGCCGGCTGCGGCCGATGGTCGCCAGCGGCGCGAGCTGGACATCGGAAGCTTCAATGGCCCGTGAGACAGCCTGCAGGACGATCGCCCGAAGCTCCGCCCGAGGAGTGACGTCAGGCAAAATCGAATCGTCGCTCACCAAGGCCGCCTGCAGCGCCATGATCTCGTTTTGAAGCGCCGCCGGCGCGTGGTGATAGGACCGCGTAAACAGAGCGGTCTCGTATTCGTCGAGCAGGCCGAAGGCGTCCAGTGCCGCCAGCTCGCGCAATTCTTCGGGGGGGATGGGAATAGGCGACGTCATGTTGATTTCTCTCCGCCTTCCATGATTCGCATGGCGGCGGGCGCTGTTGCAGATTCCTCGTCAAATCCGCGTTTTCAATGCCTTCAGGCCATATTTGCGGACCTTCACTTAGCCTTCCTTGGCAAGATCGTTGCTCGACCGTTCACGCAATCGGGTCAGGCCTCGACTGAGGGCCGACTTGATGGTGCCCAGGGGCGCATCAAGCTGCTCGCTGACTTCACGCAGGGTGAATCCCTGGAGATACGCACGTTCGATGACGATCCGCTGAAGCTCCGGCAACTCGGCGATTCTCGCCAGCAGCCGCTCGAAGCGCTCCGTTCGTTCGCCGGACGCCCCCGGGCCAGCCTCGTCGCCCCGGCTGGGCACATCCGCTTCCAGGGCGGAAATGTCCGGGCGGACGGCGGATCGGCGCAGCCGGTCGATGAGGTGGCGCCGGGCGATCAGCATGACCCAAGTGACCAGCTTGGCCCGCCGGGGGTCATAGCGATCAGCGGTCTGCCACAGCCGGACGAAGATTTCCTGGATAGCGTCCTCTGCCTCGGCCTGGGTGGGCAGAAGCTGTCGGGCGACTTTATAGACGAGGCTGGAGAAGCGGTCATAGAGCTCGCCGACGGCTTCCTCGTCGCCGGCGGCGACTTTCTGCATCAACATCCAGTCCTGTTGAGTCACAGGCACGTCCCCAGACTGCCTTTCCGTCCCAGTGCGCCACGCCGAGGCAGTGGCGGTGAAGTATGGCCGCGTTGCGATGCGAGCCGGCAAGGGTCGCCAGGTCGGGCTCGCCGCCCCGCCCGCCGCGGGGTCTGAGCGCTATCCTAGCAGCCCGCCCGCAAAACCCGCACAAATTTCCGCCCTTGCCGCAGGTTTTGCACTACACTGTAGGGCAGAAGCTCGCCGCGTCTGATAATCTGGCGGGCGAATGGACGACCGGACGGAGGCCGTCGTGGGGCTTGCCAAGGGGAGCCGGTCAAAGCTGAGTGTCCGGGGCGGGACTGTGGCGTGATCAACCGACGCAGCTCTTCAGCGCAAGACAAAACCACCAACGAGGCGATGGTGCGCGCCGATCGCGCGATCGATGCGCAGCGCGGCTTCAGCCTTGTCGAGTTAATGATCGTGCTCGCCGTCACCACCGTGCTCACCGGGCTGATGATGCCCGCGATGAGCAGCATCCGCGAGAACGCCAACCGCGTTGTCTGCGCCGCCAACGAGCGCAGCCTCCTCACCGGACTGTTTGCGTATCTCAACGACAACGGCGACAAGTTTCCCGTCAGCCGGGCGCTCTATGGCGCGGGCGATCCGCGCGAACTGATGCGCATCCACCTGGGCGAAACAGCCCAGCGATGGGATGGTCTGGGCTTGCTCTACGCCTATCGCTATTGCGACGCGCCCGACTGCTTCTATTGCCCCAGTCATCACGGCGAA
>CAZLDF010000114.1:0-4430 GCA_964558095.1 uncultured Isosphaeraceae bacterium
AGAACCATTTCTGCCGAGCGATGCGATCGGAGCTTCGCCCGCACCGGATCGAGGTCGCCAGCGTGCATCCAGTGACGACGACAACGGAGCTGTTCGAAGTCGCCGCCCGGCGCAGCAGCCGCGCCGACGGCTTCGCGCGCGTGCCCGATCGCGTGCCCGGGCTGTTCGTGCAGTCGCCGCAGCGCGTGGCGCGGGCGGTGGTCGCCTGCCTGCGCCGCCCGAAGGCGGAAGTCTGGACGAGCTTCGTGACAAGGCTGGGCGCAGGCGTGCTCACGGTCTTCCCCGGATGGCTCGACCTGCTCCTGCGCCTCAAGGGCGTGCGCCACATGTTCGAAGAGGAAACCCCGACGCCCGTCGAGCGCGTCGAGCGCGCGGAAGAAATCGAAGAGCTTGAACACGCGCAGACGGGTTCATAGGGCCGCCCGCGCATCACTCAGTTTCACCGCAGATGTGCGGAGGGCGCGGAGATGGGATCCCCAGGCTTCCTCTCCGCGTCGTTTGCGACTCTGCGGTGCATTGAGTTCGTTCGTCAGTGGAGCCGGGGGGATTTGAACCCCCGTCCCGTTACAGTCAGCAAGCCGCTTCTACGTGCATAGTCGCTGCTTTGATCTCGGTTTCATCAGCCACCAGCGACTGCGTTTGATGTCACCATGACAGACTGTTTTCTCGTTTCGCGAGCGTTTGTCAGTCCCGCAAAACCAGCCCGATGCGTCGATCGCCGCCTCATCGGGCGTCAGGCTGCGATCGTGCAGCTTAGTTAGGCTGCAAGAGCATACTGCGTGTTGGCAGTTGTTATTGTGCATCCTTTTTACGTGGCAAGGATGCTCCACGGCACGCGACGACAGGCCTTCCCTGTCCGGTCGATTCCAGTTCGGCCCCAATTGTCAAAGAGCAAAGTCAGAGGTCAGAGGTCAGAAGTCAGAGGTCAGAAGTCGGAGAAGAGACGCCGGACCTGAGTCTTCGAAGGTCCGGGTTCGGACAAAGCAATACTAGGCGCGCCGCCCCTCGCGTTCACGCCTCCTGCGTCATCCCGAAGTGCTCCGCCCGCACCGGTTCCACCGCCGCCTTTACCCGTTTGAACACCTCATCAACCGATCCCATCGCATCAACCTTCACGATCAGCTTCGGGTCGTATTCCTTCTGCACCGGCGCGGTCTTGGCGTTGTATTCGTCGAACCGAGCGCGGATCACCTTCTCATCCATGTCGTCGTGGCGGCCCTCCTGCTCGGCACGCTTCTTGATCCGCTGTACCATCGCGTCGATGTTCGGGGCATCGAGGTGCACGATCCGCAGCACGTCGATCAGCGGCCGCAGGAGCCTCGCCTGCGCCACGCTCCGCGGCATGCCGTCGAGAATCAGCAGATCGGTTTTGGGTTCGTACTGGCCCCGATCGATCATCGATCGAACGTGCTGTTTCCAAATGGTGATGGTCAGTTCATCCGGGACAAGCAGGCCCTGCGAGGAATACTTGACGAATTGCCGGCCGTGCTCGCTGGCCTTGTCGAGCGAGCGGAAGATGTCGCCGGTGGCCAGGTGGACATAGCCGGGCATCTCGCCGAGGCGTTTGCCCTGCGTGCCTTTGCCGACGCCAGGCGCGCCGAAGAGCAGGATGCACTTGTGTTTCTCGTCAGGCATCGGGCTGTGGCTCCGCAAGCCGGTGGTCGCGCTGGGCGAAACGGACTGGGGCATTATGCGGGCGATCGCGCGACGCCGCAACGAGCGCGGCGGCGGGCGGCCGAAGATGATGATGCATGCGGGTCGAACCTTACGCGGCTCGAGGCGAATCGTCGTCGTCGAAATAGCCGAGGCAGTTGAGTTCGCGCGCCAGATCGTCGATCCGGCCGCTCATTTCGTCGATGGCGCGCAGCGCGTCCGCGGCGGACTTGGGCAGTTCGTCGCCGAAGAACCCCGACAGGCCCTTACGCGATGCCAGCCGCCGGGCGCGATCGACTGGAAAGCGAAGGGGGGTTCCGCTGTCGCGCATGCCGCGCATGATTTGGCGGGCGTTGGGCATGTGAGTCTCTCTCCTGTGCGGTCGCGTACGGAGTCGGCAAGCGAGGTCGCTCGGCACGCACCAGCATGGACTTCCATCGGCGCTGGCCGATGCGGAATTGGCCCACACAACGCACGGCACCGTGGAAAGCATGCACCGAGCCGGCACAGATGTGCGCGGCTCGCGAGCTTCGCGCTCTTCACCAGTCGGCGCGCATGGAGTGATCGGTGCAATCGCGAAGTTGTTGCGCTCGTGCTGGGACGTGGTGCATCGCGCCTCAGCTCCAAGCGCTCGACTCTCGGCCGAGACGGCCGTGCCACTGCTTTCACAGCCGAGACGGCTGTGCCACTGCATAGCATGGCCCGCTGTCACGCGATGGCGGGCGTCGTCGCGATTTGCTCGGGCGCGACCTCGTCGTCGTCGAAGACTCGCTTGGCGCGCACCAGCCGGCGATACACGAGCGTCACGAGCGCCATCGCGACGATGTAGCCCGCGACGAAGATGCCGCCGGCGAATGCGATGCGGTTGTCGCTGACCGGCACCGGATCGATCGCGGCGTATCGCACGTCGCCGTCGATCTTGCGGGCGGCGGGAACGCTGGCCCAGAGATCGCCTTCGCGCTCGCCGAGACGGCGCGAAGATTCCGTCACCAGCGTCGAGGTGATCACGTCGAGGTCCGCCGTCACGGCGTTTTCGCTTGTGCCCGCCAGCGTGAGGCGCATGCGGCCTTTCTGCGTCGCGTCGGCGCCGAGGTTCGCCGCCAGATACTCCGCCACCGCTTCGGGCGTCGCCATCGCTTCGACCTTGCGCTCACTCATGCGATCGGCGATCGCCTGGTGGAACGCGGCGTCGCGCAGGAAGTCTGTGTGCCACTGCGACCACTTGCTCGCCTGAATTTCAGAGACCGGCCCCGGCGTCTTGCCCGCCGCCTCGAGGTTGACGAATGCCTTGACCGTGGCGGGGAAGAAATGATCCGCTGCGAACCAGCTCGTCGCGGCCACGACCGCGGCCAGCACGAACATCCACGCCACCAACGAGATCGCCCGCGGCCGCGCCCAGCGGCGCAGCATCTTCTTCTCCGACGCGGCGAGCACCGACTTCAGCTCGATCAGCTCGCGCCGCCGCTTTTCAAGCTGGCGCATGTGCGTCGCGTGTTCTTCGAGCAGGCTCGCCGATGACGACTTGAGCGCGGCGGCCGGCGCCGGTGCGACCGTCGGCGAGCCGGACATCGTCGCGCCGCTCTGGGCGCCGCCTCGCTGCCTGATCGCGCGGCGGATCGCGGCGAGGCGCTGATGGCGGCGCTGCAGATGCCGCGCGACGCGCGCAATGCGCTGCGACTTCTCGTTGAGTTCCCGTTCGGCATCGCCTGTGCCGCGGCTGGAGGCGCTGGCGGCTTCGCGCGCCTTCTCCAGCAGCGCTTCGAGTTCCGCGACGCGCAGTTGCAGCGCGGGCGTTTCATCCGCCTGCTGCGCTTCGAGCAGCTCGCTTTCCAGCCGGGCGACTTCGCCGGTGAGGCGCTGCACCTGTTCGGCGGAAGCGCTGTCGGACTTGCCGCGTGTCGCCGCGGTCGCCTTCTGCTCCGCCAGCGCCTGCTGGGCCTTGCTGACTTCCAGGTTGGCGCTTTCGAGATTCAGGCGAAGCTGATTGAGCTCTTTTTCCTGTTGTGCGATGCGCTGCTCCATCGCGGCGACGTTGGCGTCGCCGGCGGTCTGGCCGCGGGCTTGGCGCAGGGCTTCGGTGAGCTCCTTGATGCGGGCGTCCTTGCGCTTGAGGCCTTCGACGTCGCCGCCGACGCGCGCCTCGGCGAGGTCCTTGCTCAGCCGCTCGATTTCGCGCTGCTGCTGCTCGACGGTCGCCATCGCGGCGGCGCCTTTTTCGAGGCGATCGGCCTGTTCGCTGATGGCCTCGCCGAACGCCGCGATCTTCTCGCCGGCGAGCTTGAGCTTGCCCTGCGCGTCGGCGAGCTGCGCTTCGCGCTGCGCCAGCTTCGCCGCCAGGCTCGCGCTCCGCTCCTCCGCCTCCTGCAGCGAGGCGTTGATTCTCGCCAGGCGCTGCGTGAAATCGGCGATTTCCGTCTGCTTGAGGCCGACTTGCGCTTCCAGCTTCTCGGCCCGTTCCGCGGAAGCTTCGGTTCGCGCTTGCGCGACGGTCAGTTGCTGCTGCGCTTGCTTCAGTTCATTGTCGCGCTGCGCGAGTTGCGAGGCGAACTTCTCGTCGGCGTCCTTGTGGGCCGCCAGTTGCCGCCGCGCGTCGGCGAGCTGGACGGTGATGGCTTCGAGCTCTCCGCCAATCGAAGCAATGCGCTGCTGCGCCTGCTCCACCGATCGCTTGCTGTCATCGAGTTCGCTGCGGGCCGCATCGCGCTCGCGCTCGATCGACGCGGACATCTCCATCGCGTCGGCCTGGACCTGCTCGATGCGCTCGCTGGCCTGCTTGA
>CAZLDF010000115.1:0-6101 GCA_964558095.1 uncultured Isosphaeraceae bacterium
TCGACGAATTCGAAATCGGTTCGAGCGAGGCGCTTGGCGGTCGCGGTGGCGTCGATCTGATCGTCGATGCGGTCTTCGGCACGGGACTCGATCGCGCGGTGACTGGATTGGCCGCGCAGGTGATCGCGTGGATCAACGAAGCGGGGCGACCGGTCCTCGCGGTTGACGTGCCCAGCGGCCTGGACTGCGACACCGGGTTCCCGCTGGGCGTCGCGGTGAAAGCGACGCGGACGGTGACGTTCGTCGCGATGAAGCCGGGGTTTCTGAGGGAAGAATCGCGCACGTGGACCGGAGAGGTGACGGTGGCGGGAATCGGCGCGCCGGTGGAATTGATCGAACGGCTTGGCACGCGCATCGAAGGAGCATGACCTTGCCTCGCAGGGTGCGCACCGTGCGCGGTCGGATTCGATCAAGTATGATGCGAGTCTATTGCGGTCGAGTGTTGCCGGTCGATGAGTTGTCTGCGATGTCCTCTGAACGGGCAGTGTCGTCGGCGCTTGGGCACAAGTGCCCGGCGCTAAACAGTTGTGTATCAACCATTACTGACAAACCGGTACCTGACTTCGCGCGTGATTCCATTGATCGCGGTGGCGGCGGTGGCGCTGTGCGTGGCGCTGGTGATCATCGTGGTGTCGGTGATGACGGGGTTTCTGAATCTGGTGCGCGATTCCGGCCGGACGCTGATGGGCGACGTGATCATTTCCTATTCGTCGCCGGGGATTCCATATTACGAGCGTCTCGTCGAGCGCATCGAGGCCGCGCCCGAGGCGGCGGCGGCGTGCCCCGTGGTCGAATCGTGGGGCCTGCTCAAGATGCCCTATCCGATCGGGCCGAGCAAAGACATCGAAACGGTGCAGGCGTGGGGCGTCGATCCGGCGAAGTTCGCGCGCGTGACGCAGTATGGAGACACGCTGTTCTGGAAGCCGCCGACGCCCGCGCAACTTGAATCGATGCGCGAAGATGACTTCCGCCGGACGGTTCAGCCGAACTTCTTGCGCGAGGTGTACAACGACGGGCTGGCGCTGCGGCAATCGGCGAGCAACCGCCCGGGCATGTCGGCGGGGATTCAGGTTTCCGCCGGTAATCGGCGCCAGCGCGACGGGACCTACGAGCCGCTCGGGGGGGGGCACTGGTGGATGCCCCTGCACGAGGTCACGCTCACGGTCCTGCCGGTCGGCGTCGGTGGCGGGTTCGCCGAACCGCAAAGCGCCATTCTGCCGGTGGTCAACGAGTTCCAGTCCGGCGTGTTCATCGTCGATGACAAGCGCGTGATCATTCCGCTGGATCTCATGCAGCGGCTGGTGCGATTGGATGAATCGAAGCTTGTCGATGACGAAGGCGAGCCGACGGGGCAGATCAGCCCCGCGCGTGCGACGATGGTGCTCGTGCGCGCCGCCGAGGGCGTGACGCCGCAGGTGCTGCGGCAGCGCGTGGAGCAGGTCTATGACGAGTTCTTCGCTGCGATGATGAATGACGCCAGCGCCGCTGTGAAGCCGCCCGCGCGCGATTTCAACCTGTCGATCAAAACGTGGGAAGAACAGCAGGCGGAGTTCATCGGCCCGATCGAGAAGGAGCGCGAGCTGATGCGCACGCTCTTTTCGCTGATCTATCTGGTGTGCGCTGGACTGGTTCTGGCGATCTTCTGGGCGATCGTCTATGAGAAGACGCGCGACATCGGCATCCTTCGCAGCATTGGCGCTTCGCGCCTGGGCATTTCGTGGATCTTCGTGCGCTACGGCTTCATCGTCGGCGTGCTGGGCGCGATCGTCGGCCTGGGGCTGGCGTTTCTGGTGATTCACAACATCAACGCGATTCACACCGCGCTCGGCGACCCGCCTTGGATGCTGGGCGCGGTTCTGGGCCTGCTCGCGGTGATTTCGCTGGGCCTCACGATCGCGCGCAGCCTGAGCGGGCGATTGCTGCCGCTGGTGCTCGGCACGCTCGTGACATTCGTGCTGGCGCTCTTCACGGCGCTCGTCTTCTGGCTGGTGCGCCACGGCGGCGTGGTGATCTGGAACCCGGAAGTGTACTACTTTTCCAGGATTCCAAACGAAGTGGACTACGAATCCGCGCTCATCACCATGATCGGAGCCGTGGTGTTCAGCTTGATCGGCTCATTCCTTCCCGCGGCGAAAGCGGCCGACACCGATCCGGTGACGGCGTTGCGGTATGAGTAGGGAGCGGGGGGTCGGGGTTCGGGGTTCGGAGTTCGGAGTTCGGAGTTCGGAGTTCGGGGTTCGCGACAAGAGACAAGAGACGGGAGACAGGAGACAGGAGACAGGAGACAACGTCGGCGCGGATCAGATTTTCAGTCACCAAATCACCAGATCACCAGATCACCAAATCGCCAGATCGCCACATCGCACCATGCCCGAGTACCTGATCCAAGCTGAGAACCTGAAAAAGACCTACCGCATGGGGCGCGTCGATGTGCCCGTGCTGAAAGGCGCGACGCTCCGCGTCAAGCCCGGCGAATGGGTCGCGGTGCTCGGCGCTTCCGGTTCCGGCAAGAGCACCCTGCTGCACCTCATGGGCGATCTGGATCAGGCCGACCCGGGCGACGGCGACGTGAAGTTCGAAAGCCAGTCGCTCGCGATAAAATCCCGGCGCGAGCGCAACGTCTTCCGCAATCGACACGTCGGCTTCGTGTTCCAGTTTTATCATCTGCTGCCGGAGCTGGACGTGCTGGAAAACACGATTCTGCCGTCCCTCGTTCAATCATCCCGCGTCTCTGGACGGTACTGGCTCGTTCTGCTGATCCTCGGTGCACTCATGGGCGCGATCGCATCAATTCCCCTCGTGAGTCATTACTTGAATCTGTTAGACGAGACGCACATCCACAGGGAAGAAGTCCTCTTTCTCATATCCATCGTGGTCGGTGGATGCGTAGCGGGCGCGATCATCCTGCCCCCGGTCTGGATGGAGATTCGCGCGATGTACTTGCGCTTTTCCGCGCACCATGCCGAGTTGCGCCGACGTGCCGTGCATATCTTGGAGTCCTTCGGCCTTGGGCATCGGCTCAAACATCGGCCGCGCGAACTCTCCGGCGGCGAGCGCCAGCGCGTCGCCATCGCCCGCGCGCTCATCAATCAGCCGCGCGTGTTGCTCGCAGACGAACCCACCGGCAACCTCGACGAGCGAACCGGCGCCGGCATCCTTGACCTGCTCGCCAAACAACACCAGGACGGCTTGACGATCGTGATGGTCACGCACGATCGCAACATCGCAGCCCGCGCGGACCGCATCGTGGAGCTGCACGAAGGCGTCGTGGTGGGTTGAACCGCCTCGTGCGGGACACGTGGTGCCGTGACCAGGTGCGAGGAGGCGAGGATCGGCCGCCACCTGCCACCGCTCGCTGACGCACGGGCGAGACGCCCGTGCCACTGCGCGATGTCCCGCCGTTGCCTTATCGGCGAAGATTATCGGGCACGGCGACGCGCCAGGCCATTTCCCCGACCCCACGTCGGCGCGCTGTTTCAAGCCGCCTCCCCACAGCGCCGATGCAGAGGTTATTCAGGAGGCGCTCCATGAGCGGTCAACAGACATGTGAACCGATGGCGCCGCTCTTCAACACCGGTGCGCCGCGGACTCACTCGACAAGCGTCATCGTGCGCGACCTCGGCGACGGGCCGATGCTGTCCAGCGCCGCCTGGGTGCTCGCGATCATGCTCACATCCGTGGCTGCGTCCGGGCCGTTCATCTTCGGCGGCGACACGCGCTTCTCGCTCTTCGAGCGCCTGATCGGCGGCCTGGTCGGGCTCGTACTGCTCTTCTTTATCGTTCGGCCGATCTGGCGCCGCGCCGGCCGCCGCGCCGCCGTCTCGCACGCGATCTTCCTGGTGCTGGTGGTCGCGGGCACGGGCGGCATCTTTCTGTCGGAAACGGAACTTCTGACAAGCACGCGCTCCAACCAGCTTGCGGCCCAGCGCGCCGCCGCCATGGTCGAATTCATCGGCCGCGACATGCAGGGTCAGTTCCAGGAAAAGGGCTTCGTCACCTACGACCCCGTCGCAGTGGGCATGATCCGCGGCGCGCTCGAGGACGCGGAAACGCAGATGGAGGGCCCTGAGCGCCGCGCCATGCGCCTGCTGCGCGACGTCGTGGGCGAATACAACGCCATCGCCGAAACGCACGGGCGAATGAACGATCAGCTTCGCGACCGATTGGCGAATCGCGCCTCAGCGGGAAGCGAACTCGCCTTCATCGAGCAAACGCGGGAGTTGTGCGAGCAGGTGCTGTCGAGCAACGGGCGCGTGCTGGCGAGCGTGGCGAAACTGCCCGAGGCGCTGCAGGCGCGCGCCTATCGCGAACTCGGCGACCGCGCCAAGGCCGACGAAATGGTCAAGGGACTGCGCATCAGCGCGATGCACCTGACCAACGTGCAGATGTGCGAAGGCAGGCTGGTCGAGGCCGCTCTGGCCGAGCAGAAGCTGCTGGCGAGCCAGTGGGGCGCGTGGACGGCGGACGAGTCATCGGGCCGGATCAGCTTCCAGGAGCCCGCTGCGGCCGAGGAATACGCCGAGATCGCGCGCCAGCGCCAGTCGGCCGAGCTGATGTACGCCCGCGCGATGGATGCGCTCTTCCAGGCGCGCCAGCACCCGCTGCTCACCTCCGCGGAACTCGTCAGCGCCGCGGGCGAATGAGCGAACGTACGGAGCATCGCCAGCCTGGCGGCCAGGGGCTTCACGTCGCGGCGCTCAATCATTCACCATGTAATACCGCACGAACGTCTCGACGAGGCGCCGGCGATCGGTGCCGAAGTCTTCCGCCAGCGCCTGCTGCCATTCCTTGCCGTCCTTGATCGCGTTCACCCAGGCGCCGAACTTTCGCGGCTGGTCACGGATCATCAATTCCACCAGCAGATAGCCCACGGCGTAGCCGATCGATTCCGGGCCCGGCCATGATTCGCTTGCATAGGTGAGATCGAGAATGGCGTTGACGTCGCCTCCGCCGCGGATGTACTTCAGCGCCACGCCCCGGCGCGCTTCATCCACGGGCGAACGCTCGAACAGCGTCGCGGCCAGATAATCGGCGAACCCTTCGTTCGCCCACGCCGGCAGACGCTTGGGCGATCGGTACCGGTGCAGATAGCCGTGCACGGTCTCATGCACGAGGATGGCGGCGAAATCACGCTCATCCGGCTGGCGAAAGAAGCTGACGAACACCTGCGGTCCGCGGCAGTGGCAGAAGCCCGCCGACCACCGCGGCGCAAGCTGGCCGAAGGATTCAGCTTCAACGAGCTCGAAGCGATCGCGCTGATTGAATACGAAGATCACCGCCTTGCCCCAGAAGATATTCTGCTGCGGCGGCTGATTGAACGTGCTCGAAAGCCGGCGATAGAGCTTGTCGAGTTCGAGCGCCCACTTCGCGGTTTCCTTGCGCGGCATGTCGGAATAGAAAAGAAAGAAGTCCGTTTCCACCGGCTGCAGGTCGAGGCCGGCGCGCTCCAGAATCCGCGTCGCTTCCGATTTCATCGTCAGCAGCGCGGCGTGGTGCTGATCCTCATCGAGCAGCGGCCACGCCTGCGCCTGCCACGGTTCCGACTCCGGGTTCGCTGTGCGAAGCTTCTCCCGCTCGATGGCCTCCTCAAGTTCCTTGCGCAGACGGCGAGCTTGTTCGGCGTACTCGCGCGCGGCGAGAATGTCGGCGTCGCAATGCTCATCAAGTCGCCGGGCGCGGGCGAAGGCGCGCTCCGCGTCCTTGTCGTCGGCGCCGCCGACGAGCAGCAGAATGCGGCCGAGGTTCACCCACGTCGCCGCCGACTGCTCGCCCATGAGTTTCACGTGCAGTCGCCAGATGTCGTCCGGGTGCAGTTCAGTCCATTCGCGGCGACCGAACGAGCCGTCGATGCCCTCGTTGTCGAACGCGGTGAGTTCGCCGCGGACGCGAACGCCGTCCGCCATGCGAAACGACAGCGGCAACGGCTCATCGAAGGGGGTGACTTGAGCGTCATCGACGCCAATCGCGGCGGCGGCGTGCACCAGACCGAGAACTGCCAGTATGGCACCGATGATTCGTCTCATATCCGCTCGGTCGCCCTCTCATGGCCTTGAGAAGGCGGAATTTATCATCGCCGGGGCCGCTGCGGCCGAAGAAATGGT
>CAZLDF010000116.1:0-5019 GCA_964558095.1 uncultured Isosphaeraceae bacterium
GATCATCGGCTACCGTCTCGACGACCAGTGGCGCATCTGGGGTGGCCGGTTCCAGGATTTCTTCTCGCGCGAACAGATCATGAGCAGCAAACGCACGCTCACGGTCGATCGCTCGGCGGTGGCGAACGTCTTCGCGGCCAACGACGGGTACGTCGAAGGCATTGGCGCTGAATGGAAGGTCAATCCCGAGTCATTGTGGCTCTACGCCACGATCAACGACGGGCACAACTCGGGAACGCCCGGCGGCGCCGGCACGGGGTTTCAGAACACGCCCAACGACTTCCAGAACGACTCCACTGACTTCGCCGTCACCGCGCGCGCCGAATGGAAGATCACCGGCGACTGGAAACAAAACGCGGACGTGGCCTCCTGGCAGGATCAGCAGCTTCATGCGTTCCTCGGCGGCGGCATTCACTACGAGGTCGGCGAGACCGGCGACAATCAGGCGTCCGCCACCGCCGCTCCGGTCGGCGCCTACGACTCGTTCCTTCAGTGGACAATCGACGGCTTGGTGAAGACCGGTGGTCTGGGGGTCATGGCCGCCTTCTACGGCTGGCACTTCGACGCCACCGACACCAACGCCCTTGGCGACACCGAACACCTCGGCGCCATGGTCCAGGCCGGCTACATGGTCGTGCCCGACGAACTCGAACCGTTCGTTCGGTACGAGTGGATCGACGTGGACAGCGCGCTGGCGACCAACGACCTGAACATCCTCACCGCGGGCGTCAATTATTACTTCGCCAAGCACAACGCCAAGTTCACCGCCGATGTGGTTTACGCGCTGGATAACATCAACACCGTCAACACGCTGGGCACGGGCTTGTCCGGCATCGGCCTTCTGAACGATGCCCCGACCGAGGACGGCCAAGTGGCCTTCCGGGCTCAGTTCCAGTTGCTGTTCTAAGCGATTCTCCACCCCCCGCACCATCCTGGGCCGTCGCTTCAAGCGACGGCCACAGGCCGGATGCAACCGATAGCCCCGCTCGCTGACCGCGACGGGGCTGTCGTTCTGGACCGGGATGGCGCGCGGTTATGGGACGGGAAGCGATCGACGCCAAATACGCTCCTTCGGGGCCAAATCGCGGGGTCGAGTGCTCCCCGCGGCATAGACCTGACTGACGGTCCGGCCTCCGCCGGGCCAAAAAATAGCGAAATTGGCTGTTGACCGCGGCCAAAACCGCATATATTAGGCGTGGCTCATTCTCTCTCGGAGGAGTTTCAAGATGTCTTGGATGTTCGCCGTCCTCGTGGCTTGCGCGGCCAACGCGCCTTCGCCCGCCCCCGCCCCCGCCGCCGCTCCAGACCCAGCGCCAGCGCTTATCAGCCCCGACTTCATCGAAAGTCGCGTTGTTGCTTTGACGCAGACCGTGACGGTCGCGGACGTTCCCGAACGCGCCAGACGATTGCGCATGTGGGTGCCGGTGCCGGGCGACCGCACCTGGCAGCGAGTGCTCGACTTCGAGGTGCTTTCGGCACCTGGGGAGTGGCGCATCGAGCGACAAGATGACGGTCGCGGCGACTTCCTCTACGTCGAAGTCGCCAATCCTCCGGCCGGCACGTCTTCGGTGTCCATCTCGTGCGTCGTCGAGCGCAACGGCACGCACTTCCCGCTGGAGGACGTCGATTGCCGCGAGAGCGTGCAGTCAGCCGCGTTCGAGTCCGCCCTGGACCTCAACGCGCCGCTGATGAGCGTCGATCCGCGAGTGAAGAAGCTGGCTGACACAGCGTGCGGGAACGAGACCGACATCGCGCGCCAGGCGACGATGCTTGTGAAGAAAGTCGCGGAAGTCGCTGACCATTACTCCAAGGACCCATCAAAGCCCACATGCGGGCGCGGAGCCGCCGAAGACTGCCTCGATCACGGCGGCGGCTGCTGCACCGATCTGCATTCGCTGTTCATCGCGATGGCGCGCTCGCGCGGGATCGCGGCGCGCATGCAGTACGGCTATCGACTGCTCGACGCCAAGGAAGGCGCGCAGTTCGATCCTGGTTATCGATGCTGGGTCGAATTCTTCGTTCCCGGTGCGGGCTGGGTGCCAACGGACATCGTCGCGTCCGACAACGCAGAGGAAAGCAATCCCTATCGCTGGGCGTCGCTGAGCCCTTATCGCGTGTGGTTGTGGGAAGGCCGCAGCTTCGAGTTGACTCCAACCGCGACGGCCGGCCGCATCGACACGATGCTCTGCGGCTGGGCGGAGATCGACGGTAAGGCTGTCGATGTGCTACCCGCTGCCGACGGCACGCCGTCGAAGCTCTCGCGCACGGTGCAGTTCAAAGTGCTGCAACACGACCGGCCCGCCGGCGCACCGAAGCTTCCCGAGTAATTCGATTCACGATCTTCAGGATCGAACGGCGAACGCGCCGATGAGCGATGTTCGCGACTCTTCCGTTGCGCCGTCGGTTCGCGTCGCGAACGTTGAGCGACCGATCTTGCGTTCAGTCGGCGTGCGGGCGATGATGCCCGTTCCATGCCCGCGCTCGCGCTATCGCTGTGGTCGCTCACGCTTCTGCCGGCGATCGTCATCGCGGCAGTTGGTTGCCAGTCGCCGCAACCGACCGCGGCGACTTCATCGTCGTCGGTCGAGCGGACCGTCGGCCCGCGCGCGATGACGCCCTCGCAGATCCAGTCGCAGGTGATGAGCTTCGCGGACAATTACATGAACGCGATCGCCGAGTCCGCGGGGCGCGTCATCGACACCACCGACGATCCGGCGCTGCGCCGCCAGGCGCACAACATGGCGCTGGCGTCGATCTCCGGCGCCGTCACCATCGCCGCCGAAGCCAATCCGGTCGTCAGCACGCTCGACATGGCGGCCCTGTTGACCATGCAGCGGATGGTGTTCGAGCGCCACTGGTCGCCCCAGGTGTTCGGCAATCGCGGCGACATGTGGCTGAAGGCGCTGCGCGAGCTGGAAGCGAGCATCTGGGAACATGCTGCGCTCGTCGCCACCGGCGAGGAGCTGGCGGAGCTTCGTGGCACCGTTGAGGCGTTCGTCAACGACCACCCCAACATCACGCAGGTCTCGCAGTATCGCCTGGGCGACATTCGCAAGGCGCGAGGCATCAGCATCGCCGCCCCCGCGCGAAGCACCAGCATTTTTCGGCTGCTGTATCTCGATCCACTGGCGAATCTCGACCCGACGGCGCGCGAGCTCATGGAGTCGCGCCTCCTCGGCGAGCGCGCTTTCTATTACGCCAAGCGGCTGCCGTTCCTGCTCGACTGGCACGTGGAAAGCCTGATTCTCGACGTGTTCGCCCGGCCGGAGCTGCTGCAATTGCTCGCCAACGCCGAGACATTCACCCAGTCCGCCGAGCAGGCCGGCCGCACGCTCAGCGATCTGCCCCTAACCATCGAGCGCGAGCGCGAAGCGCTGCTGGACGCCCTCGACGAGCGGCAACAATCTCTGGGCGCCCTGGCGACCGACCTGCGCGCCACGATCGAAGCGGCGACGGCGCTGTCCGAGTCGATGCAGGTGACGATCGCCTCCGCCGACGCCTTCCAGAGCCGGCTCGACGCCGACCGCGATGACGCGGAACCTTCGCAGCCGCTCGACATTCACGAGCTTCGCGCGACAATCAACGATGCGACCACCACCGTGCGCGAGATGAACGAGCTCGTCCAATCGGTGCAGAGCCTGCTGGCGCCGGACAATCGGCCGGCCGGCCAGTCGCCGATCGCCGACGCGACGGGCTCCGTAAAATCCGACGTGCAGGCGATGATCGACCGGGCGTTCGTGCGTGGCCTGTGGCTGCTGGTGGTCTTGTTCTTCGGAATCATCGTGACATGGACGATCTGCCGGTTGATAACCAATCGCCTGCGACCGCGTGGCGTGGTCTGACGGCGGGAGGTGCTTCCACGTATTCTCGGCCCCAGACGGCTCGAAGTCGCGGCCTGTCGGACACTGCGCACGCTTCAACGACCGCAGACGAGATGATTTGCGGGAATTCTCCGCTCCGCAGGGCCTGATTGCTCGATTTCCTTATCGCAGAGCCTTCGATCGCGAGGCGGGGAAGCGGGGGGGACGGCTGGCGACGAGCGCACAGCCAGGAGCGCACATCGCGCAGACAAGAAAGTTCTCCGGGGGATCGATGCAGCCCATGCGAAACCCATCGCCTGTGATGAAGCCCGCAACCGCGGAGGACGAGCGGCTGCGCGAGGACGCGGCCCGCGCCCGCGACTGGAAACGCTGGGGACCGTATCTCGCTGAGCGCCAGTGGGGAACGGTTCGCGAAGACTATTCACCCAACGGCGACTGCTGGCGCTACTTCCCGCACGACCACGCGCGCAGCCGGGCGTACCGGTGGGGCGAAGACGGCTTGCTGGGCATCACCGATCGCCAATGCCGCTTGTGCTTCGCGCTCGCGCTGTGGAACGGCCACGACGCCATCCTCAAGGAGCGCCTCTTCGGCCTGACCAACCCTGAAGGCAATCACGGCGAGGACGTCAAGGAGCAATACTTCTATCTCGATTCCACGCCGACGCATTCCTACATGAAGGCGCTCTACAAATATCCGCAGCGAGCGTTTCCATACCAGCAGCTCGTCGAAGAGAACGCCCGCCGCGGCCAGAGCGAACGCGAATTCGAACTCCTCGACACAGGCGTCTTCGACGACGATCGCTACTTCGACGTCTTCATCGAGTATGCCAAGAACAGCCCGAACGACGTGCTCATTCAGGCGACGATCGTCAATCGCTCCGACGCGCCCGCCTCGCTGCACGTGCTGCCCACGCTTTGGTTTCGCAACACCTGGTCATGGGGCGGCCAGAGCGAGGACTTGCCGCATCGGCCGAGCATCGCGCGCGTGGATGAGTGCACAATGGCGGCGCAGCACCAGACGCTCGGACGCCTTCGACTGCTCGCCGACCCCGCCTGCGAAGGCCTGCACGAGCAGCTCTACACCGAAAACGAATCGAACGCATCGCGTCTGTTCGGCGCGCCCAATGGATCGAACCACGTCAAGGACGCATTTCACGAATACGTGATCCGCGGCGACGCCGCCGCGGTCAACCCCGCG
>CAZLDF010000117.1:0-2648 GCA_964558095.1 uncultured Isosphaeraceae bacterium
CCGCTCGCGCGGAGGGCTCGTCTTCGGCTGGCCACGTGTGCTACGGACACGGCCCGTAGCCTGCGAGAATCGCTGTGATGTCGGCGATGGTGACGTTGTTGTCGCCCCAGGTGCCGTCGCCGTTGTTGGGCGCGATGTCGCACCGGCCGCCCGGTGCGCCGTACTGCGTCAGGACGAATGTGATGTCCGCGATCGTGACTTCGCCGTCGCCGATCGATCCGTCGGCGTTGGTCGGCACGCAGTCGGCGGGGCAGAACGGGCGCACGCGCTGCACGTCGGCGTCAACGATGGTGTTGTCTGCGATCTGCCCCGGTGCGGCCGCAGCGAGCATTCGCAGCGATTCGACACGGATCGCGTTGCCGAACGCATCGCGTGCGGCAATCTTCACTTCTGATCCGACCACGGGCGGCATGGCGCCGACCTGGAATGTCTGCGGCGAATCCCACAGCAGCCGACACCACAGCACGCTGTCGTCGCTCGCGCCTCGCCGCTCCGCGCTCTGGGGCTTGTACTCGAACTCAATCTTCCTGAAGTTCAAGGTGGAGGCCAGCGAGCCGACCACGGGCTTGCCGGGCGGCAGGCCATCGAGGGACAGCGCCAGCACGCCGTTTTCATCGAGCACTTGGACGCGAACGGTTGGCGAGGCGAACGCGGGAATCTCGAACGAGAGCAGTCGCTGGCCGCCGACCAGCATGCTCTCAAGCATGCTCACGGTGCTGTCGGGCGTGCCGCCCACATCTCCCCTCACCACTATGCAGAGGTTGTCGGGATTGTTGCCGAACCCGGAACAGCAGAGTGTCGCACTGAAGCCGCCGACTTCTTCGAGGTCGGGAATGCAGTCGCCATCGTCGTCGTCATCGAGTGCATCGATGAGTCGGCATTCAACGCCGTCCTGACCGGATGAGCCTATGTTCGCCACGTGCAGGGTGTGCGTGTGTTCTGGATCGGCGTTGTCGATGCAGGCGTCGGCGACGAGTCGAGCTTCGCCGGCGCCGGCGACTGCGATGCCGTCGAAGAGGTACAACCGGCTTGATGAGATGCCCAGATTGATGGTGCATGGCGCGCACGCCGGATCGGCCGCGGCGCGGACGCACGCCCGATTGATGTTCCCCGAGGTTTCGAGCACATGCGGCAGGACAAAGACTCTGCGGACGCCGCCGTGACTACCGCCGGTGGCATGTGAAACCGTAACCCCCCCCCCGCCTCGCGATTCGCCTTCTTCCACCTTCCACGAGTACTCGACGTTGCCGCCCTTTCTCTTTTTGGCGGACATTTCGTTGGAGATGAGCGGCCCGCCGCTGGTGGTGACGGTGAAGGGTTCGCCTGATTCGTACGGGAAGGAAGCGATGACCTGATCGGCGGCGTCGAAGAGCGTCATCACGCTGCAGTCACTGCCGCGGTTCTCCGAGGAATCGGTGAAAACGCACGTGGCGGTATAGGTCCCGCCCGGCGAGCCAGCTTGCACAGAGATTGATGCCACCAACCCGCCGGGGCAGGTCGGGCACTGATCGTCGTAGATGTCGAATGAAAGTTCGGTCCAGATGTCGAAGAACGAATCGCAGCAGGCTCGGAAGCTGTAACCCTCTGCATCGCCGAGGTCGATGGACACGCCGTCCTGACCGGAGGAGCCGATGTTGGAGACGAGCAGATCATCGCGTCCGTCGCCGTCGAGATCACCCACTGCAAGTTCGGACTGTCCGAGCGTTCGATGCACCAAGCCCTCGAAGAGCTTCGGTGTCGCCTTGTCTGCGCTGCGCGGCGAGCACATGAAGTCTTCGGTGTCGCGGGCATGCAGCGAGAGTGAGCTAAGCGAACTGATGGAGCCGGTTGCGCCGCTGGCGAGCACGCGGAGGTCGTTGCCGGTGAGGATGTTTCCGCCGCCAAAGAGCGTGAAGAGTTCCTCGGTGCAGGCCACATAGCAGGGTGTCTCGCCGACGCCGCCGAGTTTGCCGCATTTGTTCCAGCGGAGCGAGCCGGGTGTTGCGCTGGTCAAGCTGGCGACGACGACGCCCGCGCCGCCGGTCGTGACGAAGCTTCCCTGCAATGTTCCATGGTCGTACACGACGATTGTGACTTCGTCCGTGCCGATGTCGGAGAAGTCTGCGACGCACTCCACAGCGCCGGCAGCCTGATTGTTACGAAGGGTCATGTGGCCAAGGGATTGATTGGGTGACCCGCTGAAGGTGCCTTCCGCGCTGACGCGCAAGGATTCGTTCTGTGAGTCGAGTTCGACGCCGCTCATGTAGAGGTCGAGGTCGCTGAAGAACCACGGGCTGCCCCATGGTCTGCATTCGAAGCGCACGCCGTCTTGGCCGGAAGAGCCGATGTTGGAGACGGCAACGCCGCAGGCGCGGAGAATGGGATCGCCGTTGGGCGGGCAGCATTCGGGGCAGCCGGCGCAGATGTCCGGGCCGGTCACAGCGGTTGCGTGGGCTTCGCCGAGCGCGTTGGAGTAGATGTCTTCTTCATCGAAGCCGGTGGTGGATTCAGTGCGGAGCCACTCGTTGCTCACGACCAGTTCGTTGTTGGGGAGGTCGGAACCGGTGACGCGTGCGCCGATGCAGAGGTAGTACTCGCCGGGCGGGAGGCCATCGAGCGAGATGTGTGCGCTATCGCAGACGACCGGACCGGTTGGCGAGAGCGCGAGG
>CAZLDF010000118.1:0-8261 GCA_964558095.1 uncultured Isosphaeraceae bacterium
GTCCAAAGTTCGTCCGGCACCCGCCAGATCGTCGGCAAATGCCGCGCCTTACGTCGTGTTCTGGCCATCCGTGGCTCCAATCAGCGCGTCCTGCACTATCATCCTTTCGACCAGATTCATAGTTTTGAGATAGTTTCTAAGAACCCGCGCAGGCGCATCATGAATTGCCGGGACCCGAAGGGACAGCTCCGATTTTGCGATCCCCCGAGAGGGGCCGACGCGGCGCAGTCGCCGGCGGCACGCTGAGACTTGTGAAAGCGCGCGCAAACGTGACGCTCACGCTCGATGGGTGGTGGACTTCGGTGGTTGATGCGCCATACTCACGAGACAGGCGATTCTCGCTTGGTTCTTTGGAAAGTTCATATTCAGCAGTGACCGCCAAGGCGCCGCCACGCGAGTACACGCGCCGCCCTGGGAGTTAAGGACTGGAGACGCGGAGCGTCGTGGTACCGGCGGAGCGTCGTGGAACCGGACGTTCAAACGCCGTGCCAAACCGCGCGCACGAACGTCACGATTGCGCGCAAACTTCTCCTTCCCTTCAAAAAGCGCGCACAAAGTAAAAGGGGTCTTCACGACGCGTTTGCCCAGGTTAACAGTTTCGGTGCGGTCCCAGTATCATCCCTGTCTCAAAATGTCGGGGCTTCGGAGCGAACGCGATGGCGAGGAAAACGATCGGCCAGATGGACGTCAAGGGCAAGCGCGTGCTCATGCGCGTGGATTTCAACGTGCCGCAGGAAGATGACGGGACGATCACGGACGATCGGCGGATTCGGATGGCCGTGCCAAGCGTCCGGTCGGTGATCGACCGTGGCGGGAAGCTGGTGCTGATGAGCCATCTTGGCCGGCCGAAGGGCAAAGGGATCGAGCCGGCGTTCAGCATGAAGCCGGCGGCGGATCGGCTGGCGGAGTTGTTGCCGAAAGTCAACGTGCATTTCGCGGGCGACTCGTGCGTGGGCGAGCAGTCGCGCCACGCCGTCGAAGTCATGCGCGAGGGCGAGATTGTCGTCCTTGAAAACCTGCGGTTCGAGCCCGGCGAAAAGGACGGCGACGCGGCGTTTGCGGCAAAGCTCGCGCAGCTCGGCGACATCTACTGCAACGACGCCTTCGGCACGGCCCATCGCAACGACGCGTCGATGCTCGCCGTGCCGCAAGCCATGAATGGCAAGCCGCGCGTCGCCGGTCTGCTGCTCGAAAAGGAACTGCAGTATCTTTCAGACGCCATCGAGGACGCGAAGCGGCCGTTCATCGCAGTGCTGGGCGGGGCGAAGGTTTCGGACAAGCTCGGCGCGATTCGCAATCTGCTTTCGCGCGTGGATCAGGTGCTCGTCGGCGGGGCGATGGCCTACACGTTTCTCAAAGCGCAGTCGATCGCGGTCGGCGGCAGCAAGGTCGAGGACGACATGCTCGAGGAAGCGCGATCGATCCTCGATGAAGCCCAGCGAGCGGGTGCATCGCGCATCGCCTTGCCGATCGATCACGTCTGCGCGCGGGACGTGGAGCGAAACGCCGAGACTCGAGTCGCGGCGGGGGCCATCCCCGACGACTGGCTGGGACTGGACATCGGCCCGGCGACGTGCGAGCAGTTCAGCCGGCAGATTCGCTCGGGCAGGACGATCGTGTGGAACGGGCCGATGGGGGTGTTCGAGACCCCGCCGTTCGACGCCGGTACGCGGGCGGTGGCGATGGCGATGGCGGAGGCGACGCGGGGCGGTGCGGTGACGATCATCGGCGGGGGCGACAGTGCCGCGGCGGTGGAGGCCTTCGGCATGGAAGACGCCTTCAGCCACATCTCCACCGGCGGCGGCGCCAGCCTGCAAATGCTCGAAGGCCAGCCCTTCGATAGCGTGCAGGCGCTGGACCAGACGCCGACCCGGGTGCCGAGCCGGGCCTGAGCGGCGCGGCGTGGTGGGGCGAAGGTTCGCCCTCGTTGCCGGAGGGCGGGGGATTCGGCCGATGGAGTGGGAACGATCTTCGATTGTGGGCGTCGAACAGGAATTGCTGGAACAATCCCCGGTCCGGCGGCTATTCTTTAGGCAGGCAAGCCAACTGTGCGTCGGCGGGGGCGGTTCCCGGCCGGCCGCGAACTTCCAACCGTTTCTTGAAGGGAATCTCCATGCGACTGCGAACTCTCCTGATGGTGCTGGCGATGGCGTCGCTGGCCAACGTCGCGTCCGCCCAGCGCAAGCTTTCCGTCGGCGATGCAGCGCCCGGCCTGGACATCGAGCAGTGGGTCAAGGGCGAAGAGACCGCCATCGAATCCGATCGGGTGTACGTCGTCGAGTTCTGGGCGACGTGGTGCGCTCCCTGCCGCATGTCCATCCCGCACCTTTCGCAGTTGCAGAACGAATACGCCGACCAGGACCTGACGATCATCGGCGTCTCCGACGAGCAGCCGCAGACCGTCGAGCGCTTTGTGCGCACGCAGGGTTCGCGGATGAACTACACCGTGGCGGTGGATCGCAAGCAAAGCACGAATCGCGCGTGGATGCAGGCGGCGCAGCAGAACGGCATTCCGACGGCGTTCATTGTCGATCGCCGCGGCATCCTGCAGTGGATCGGCAACCCGCTGGACGACAACTTCGACCTGGTTCTGGGGCAAGTGGTCGCGGGCCGGTATGACGCGAGGCTGAGCGCGGCAGCGGAACAGCCGCTGCGGGCGGCGCGGTCGGCGCGCAAAAGCAAGAACTGGCGTCTGGCGCACAAGCACTATGACGACGTGATCGCGGCCGACAAGCACGTCTTCGCGCCGCTTGCTATCGAGAAGTTCGAGATGCAGCTTGTCGAGCAGTTGGATCGCGAAGGCGCCTACGCATACGCGAAGGCGCTCAAGACGCAATACGCCAAGGATTCGCAGCTTCTGGCGGAACTGGCGAAGTTCATCGCGTCAAGTCCGAAGCTTTCAGCGGAACAGCGCGACTTCGAAGTGGCGCTGGAGCTGGCAAACGCGGCGAAGGCGAGCGCCGAGCCCGATGAGCCGCGCGCTTATTCCACGCTGGCGCTGGTCTATTTCCACAAGGGAGAAGTGGTCAGCGCGGTGAAGTATCAGACGCAGGCGTGGAAGATGGCCGACGCGCGGCGCAAGGCCGAATTCCAGCGAGTGCTCGACAGCTATCGCAACGCGCAAGCGCGGGCGCAGGCCAAGGGATGACCTGCAGCCGGACATGACGGAGATTCGACAGAATGCAGCGCGGCCCGATCGGGCCGCGCTGTTCGTTGGCCACGCGGCGGTGTGATAGCCTGCGCGCCATGAAGCCGCCGCGCAATGCGTTCACCAACCCGCCCCGGTTGCCGCTGGTGGCGCCGTCGATTCTGAGCGCCGATTTCGCGAGGCTGGGCGAAGAGTGCCGGGCGGTGCTGGACGGCGGGGCGGACCTGCTGCATCTGGACGTGATGGACGGCCACTTCGTGCCGAACCTGACGATGGGCCCAGCCGTCTGCGCGTCGCTGCACAGCATGTTTCCCGACGTGCTGCTCGATGTGCACCTGATGGTGCAAGAGCCCGAGAAGTTCGTCGAGCCTTTCGCCGAAGCCGGCGCCGGCAACTTCACGTTTCACGTCGAGGTCGTCGATGAGCCGGCGGCGCTGGCGGAGAAGATTCACGCGGCGGGAATGACCGCGGGCCTGGCGATCAACCCGCCGACGGCTGTCGAGCGCATCCTGCCGCACGTGCGTGCGATGGACCTGATTCTCGTCATGAGCGTCAACCCCGGCTTCTCCGGCCAGTCGTTCATCGAGTCGGTCCTGGCGAAAACCCGGCGGGTCTCGACATTGCTTGGCGACGAACAGCGCCTGGAGATGGATGGCGGAGTCAACGCGAAGACCGCGGGCGCGTGCGTCGAAGCGGGGTGCGATGTGCTGGTTGCGGCGTCGGCAGTGTTCCATGCAGCCGACTACGCGCAAGCGATCCAGCGGCTGCGGGCCGAGGCGTAGCGCACCGGCGGGGCCGGCGCGCCGGCCCGGAGCGGCACGCCGGCCGCTGGTTCCACTGTGCGCCATGTCCGAGGAGATCCTCACACCCAACGCGCCGATTGTGCCCGACGCGCCGATGCACCTGGTCAAGCCCAAGGAGCCCGTCACCGGCACGGTCGTCAAGAACGAACTGTGCATGAAGGGCAAGTCGGCGAGCTTCATTCGCCATCTCGCGATCGACATCTCCGGCACGCCGCTGGAAGGACGGTTTCTCGTCGGGCAATCCTTCGGCGTGATTCCGCCCGGGGTCGATGACAAGGGTCGGCCGCACGCGGTGCGCCTCTATTCGATCGCGTGCCCAAGCTGGGGCGAGGACGGCCAGGGCAGAGTCGTCTCGACGACGCCCAAGCGCGTCATCGACGAGCGCTCGCCGCAGAAGGAGGGCGACGACCCCGACGATCACTCGCTGTTCCTCGGCGTGTGCAGCAACTACATGTGCGACCTGCGCGTCGGCGACAAGGTGCTCGTGAGCGGTCCCAACGGCAAGCGGTTTCTCCTGCCCGTCGATAAGGACGCGCACGACTATCTGTTTGTCGCCACGGGCACGGGGATCGCGCCGTTTCGCGGCATGGCGATGGAACTGCTCAACGGTCCCAACGGGCCGTGCAAGAGCCAGATTCACCTGGTCATGGGCTCGCCGTACACCACCGACTTGTTATACGACGATCTGTTCACAGACTTGGCGAACCGGTTCGACAACTTCCATTACCACACAGCGATCAGCCGCGAAGCGCGCCCGGGTTCGACGCGCGGCATCTACGTCGATCGCCTCATCGACGAGCGCATGGACGTCTTCGGCTCGCTGCTGGCCGGTTCGCGAACGCTGGTCTATATGTGCGGCCTGATCGGGATGCAGTTCGGCATGTACCAGGTGCTGATGAAGCACGGCCTGCACGAGCACTACATGACCATCAAGGATGAGCTGCGCAACGTCCAGCCGGGCGACTGGCAGCGCGACCAGATGCGCCGCTTCATCAAGCCCAACGATCGCTTCATGCTAGAAGTGTATTGAGCAGTTGAACGCATCCCGTTAAGCCCCGGCCGCCAGGCCGGAAGGCCGCAAGCTGCGTAACCGATGAAGGAACGAACGCGGACGCTTCAGGCGTTGCGGTGGTCCGTGCCTGGAACTTGAAAGAAATCCCGGATTTCGATCAAGTCGGGCCGGTTGACGCCAGCCGACATTATCGGACCTCGGTCCAAACGCATCCAAATCAATAGATAAGTGCCCGCGTTCGACGAATGTCAACGCGCAGCTCGGGCGGTCCGCCCGCGGATGGACCCGTGGCGACGGACGCCCCGCCATGACTCTCGCGAGGATCCTGCCATGTCGTTGTTCGAATCAAGACCGCACACCAATCAGCCGGAATCGCGAAGGACCAGCCGCAGCCGGTTTCGACCATCTCGGCCGCGACGCTGCGTCAGTCCCGGCGTTCGGGTGTTCGCCGCCGCGGCGTTGATCGGCGTGTGCGGCGTATCGACAGCGCTCGCCCCGCCGGCGCTCGATGCCGGCAACCGTCAGAACGTCGCGCGTCTTGAGGAGCGCGAGCTTGGCGCGGGCCCGCTTCTCATCGAAACGAATGTGCTTGCGACGAAACCGGAGCGACTGGATTGGCGGCAGCCGCCCGTCGCGATGTTCGAGCGGGCTGTGATCGCGGGACCATGCGCAACGGACGACATTTCAATGACACCATCGGCGAGCCCGTCGCTCGCCGGAAATCGGACGATCGCGCGTTTGCGGCAATCGACAGCCGCGAAGCTGCTGCTCTTGCTGGCGTCGAACGCCGGCGCCACGATCGAACGGGCGCAAGGGACGAGCGAGTTCGTCCCCCAGCCGCGAGGTTCTCCGCGGCGCATTCGCGACGGCCCGAACCTGGTCGTCGCGGCTGGTCGCGGCTCGTGCACGCCGTGCATCGCGGCGTGGCGCGGGCTCAACTACTGAATGCCAACTTCTGGTCAAAGAAAGACGTCGATCGCTGGGACGCTCAATCCTGGCGATCGTTTTCGTTGGCGGCTCGCGCATCACTCGACGTGCCGGCCGCCTCCTGCCTTTGGAGCAACCGCCAGACGAGCAGACCCACGGCGAGCATGCCGAGCAACGCGATCGATGCGTTGAACGACATCATGCGATCGACATGGTACCGCCGGTCGCAGCGACGTCAGTCGTCGCAGACTTCGCCGAAGTGGGTGATGATGGCGACGAGGTCGCTGATGGTGATGACGCCGTCGCCGAACGTGCCGTCTTCGTTGTTGGGCGAGCAGTCGCAGGTGGCGGTGTTCTGCCCGAAGCGAGTGAGAGCTGCGACGACATCGGCGATCGTGATGATGCCGTTGGGCTGTTCCGGCGCGCAGTCCGCCGCGGAGCATGAAACGCCGGGATTGATCGGCGGCGGAACGCAGGCGATGAACGCGCCGTCGGGGACGCGCTCGCCCAGGTACGTGAGCATCAGCCAGTCGTGCGCGCTGGCGGATCCGCCGAACTTCCCAGCGGCGCCCGGCGGATGCGTGCCGTCGCCGCCTGCCAGGAGGTCCTGCGGCCCGCCGGGAAAAATATCGGGCCGCGCAAGGGCCTCGACCTGCAAGTCGCTGACAGTCAGCAACTTCGCCACGGGAGTCATGGCGTTGATGGCCGCATTGAGTTCGCACGTCCAGTAAAGCTGCCAGGATGAGTGCGTGTTCAGGTACGACCGCGGCACCATCGTCGTCAGCAACACCTTGTTGCCGCTCGCGGTCAGCAGGTCGATCACGTTCTGCAGGCGGTCGAGATGTGACGTGACGAGCGCCTGAGCTTCCGTGGAGCTGTTGCCGTTGGTCATCTGGTTGAAGGCGTTGACCGCGCAGGCGTCCATCATGAGCAGTCGCACGCCGCGGACGTGGTCGAGCCCGCCCGTCGTGAAGTTGCCGTCGTACCAGATGTCGAAGCGCTGTCCCGAGCGGCCGGTGTAGCTTGTCGCAGCTTCGCGTCGCCAGCCCTCTTCGAGTCCGGGATACCACCCGCCCGGAATCGATCCGACGGAGGGGATGAAGTTGACGTGCCGGCCGATGTTGCCGCCGCTGTGGTAATCGACATCGACATCGGGGTCCGTGGAGTTCTGGCGCATCGACGTGACCATCGATGAGTTCACGGGGAGCGTGATCCAGCTCTGGATGGACTGGAATCCCCACGCGAACGCGTCGCCGGCCTGCGTCGCCGCCCCCACCAGTTGCAGCTTCCCGATAGGTTGCAGGCTCCACGGCGTCGCGAGGGCCGAGAAGATCGTTTGCATCTGCGAAGCGGCGCTTTGATCGGTGGCGACGATGCGCACGTCGCCGTCCTGCGAAAGGATGGCGTGGATGGTGACGCGCGAGTTGGGGTGAAGCTGATGCAGCAGCGCGCCGCCGTTTCGCATGTCTCTCAGCGCATAGGCGGAATCGAGCTTCACGTGAACGATCGGTGTCCCGCTCTTGAGGCCGATCGCTTTCATCTCGACGCTTGCCTGGCCGGTGAGGTAGATGTCCTTGCCGATGACGATCGAGGCATCACCTTCGCTGTTCAGCGGCAGGTCGCCGACGTCATGCCGCGTGGTGGCGGTGTGTGTGCCGGGACCGGTCGCTTCGGCGACGAGCCAGTCCTGATGCGGAAACGCTCTGCCCTTGATCGGTTCAATGTGCGCCGCCACGCCGCCGGCGGTCGAGTGCTCGTAGTCGCCAAGGCCCTGCGGATGCATGATCTGCGGATTGAAGACCGCCTTGAGTTCATGCTCGGGCCCCGTGTCCTTGTACCAATGCGGCGGCTCGTCGTGCAGCTCGTCCCACGCGACCAGCGGCGGGCGGATTTGCCAGCGCACGCCGCCGATCACAGGCAAGTCCAGACGCCATGAATCGCCGGCGTCGAAGAGATGCGCAGCGTCAGAGCCTGTGTCCATCGAGTGGAAGTGGTGGTACGTCGCGCCATTCAGTCGCACGATGACTCCGCCCCCGCTGGCATGACGAACGACAAACACTTCCAGCAGCATTTCGCGATCAAGAGGGATCGCGGGAATTTCGTACATGCTGTGGCGCTCTTGCACGAGCGAATCGAAGGGCGGCGCGAACCCCGCGCCGCTCGCGCCGGGCTGGCGCAGCGCGATGCCGCGGCGGTCGAAATAGTGCCGCGAGTCCATTTCCATCGTGATCGATTGACCGGCGGAGTTGGAAATGACAAAGCACGGGGCATGCACATCCGGCTCGATGTCGCCGAGCTGCTGCGCGACGATTCGCAGGCTGATGCCGTAGGCGGTGCGCTTGGGGCTCTTGCTGAACGGTTGGCCGGTGTT